>DNXM01000071.1 GCA_003505905.1 Oscillospiraceae bacterium | reverse complement strand
TGTATCATTTTCATTGATGAAATTGATGCGGTCGGTCGCCACAGAGGTGCCGGCATGGGCGGCGGTCACGATGAGCGTGAGCAGACGCTCAACCAGTTGTTGGTGGAAATGGACGGCTTCGGTGCAAACGAGGGTGTTATCATCATCGCCGCAACCAACCGCCCCGATATCCTTGACCCGGCTTTGCTCCGTCCCGGTCGATTTGACCGTCAGGTTACGGTTAATTATCCCGACCAAAAGGGCCGAGAAGAAATTCTTGCCGTTCACGCCAAGGGCAAGCCTTTAGCACCCGATGTTGATTTGACGGTAATTGCCCGTTCAACGGTTGGCTTCACGGGCGCAGACCTTGAAAATCTGTTGAACGAAGCGGCTTTGCTGGCGGCAAGAAAAAATAAAAAAGCTATCACCATGCGTGAAATTGAGGACGCAACCGTCAAGGTTGTAGTCGGCACCGAGAAAAAGTCGCACAAGATGAGCGACAAAGAAAAACGCCTGACCGCATACCATGAAGCAGGTCACGCTGTGGCAACCTTCTGCTTGGATACGCAGGATCCCGTGCATGAAATTTCCATCATTCCCCGTGGCATGGCAGGCGGCTATACCATGTCCATCCCGACAGAGGATAAGAGCTACACGACGAAAAACGATATGCTCGACAATATTGTTACGCTCTTAGGTGGTCGTGTTTCCGAAAAAATCGTTCTCGGTGATATTTCAACAGGTGCATCGAATGATATTCAGCGTGCCACTGAAATTGCAAGGGGCATGGTCACCAAATACGGCATGAGCGATGAATTGGGTCCGATTGCCTTTACCTCGGGCAACGATGAGGTGTTCTTGGGCCGTGATTTCAACCACACCCGCAACTATTCCGAAAGCGTTGCCGGTCGCATTGACGGCGAAATCAACAAGATTGTTTCCCGTGCGTACGAACGCTGTGAAAACATTTTGAACACCAACATCGAAAAGCTTCATGCAGTTGCCGCCTATCTCATCGAAAACGAAAAGATGTCCGGCGAAATGTTTAAGAGGTTTATGACCGGGGAAGCTCCCGTAACCGAATAAGTTGTTATGCTTTTGCCGACATGGGTTTGCCCGTGTCGGCAATGTGCAGTATAAAGAGAGGGAAAGGAATGCCGAAAAAAACACAGTATACGGAAGAAAGCATCACGACACTCAAGGGCGCAGACCGTGTCCGCAAACGCCCTGCCGTTATCTTCGGCTCGGATGGCTTGGAGGGTTGTGAGCACTCAATTTTTGAAATTATTTCCAACTCCATTGACGAAGCGAGAGAGGGATATGGCACCAAGATTGTCATCACCCGTTTTGCAGACGGCTCGGTGGAGGTACAGGACTTCGGCCGTGGCATCCCGGTTGATTTCAACCAAAAGGAAAACGAATACAACTGGAAGCTTGTCTTCTGTGAAATGTATGCAGGCGGCAAGTATGACACCAATAACGGCGGCAGCTACGAGTATTCGCTCGGCTTGAACGGACTCGGACTTTGCGCCACGCAGTATGCGTCCGAATACATGGAAGCCGAAATCAAAAACGGCGGCTACCGATATTTTCTGACCTTTGAAAAAGGCGAGCCGGTCGGCGAAATGCAAAAAGAGCCGTACAACAAAAAGGATACGGGCACCCGCATCAAGTGGAAGCCCGACTTGCAGGTTTTCACCGACATTGCCGTTCCGCTTGAGTATTTTCAGTCCATGCTCAAACGCCAAAGCGTTGTCAACGCAGGGGTGCAGTTTATTTTGCGTGACCAAGTCGGCAAAAGCTTTGATACATACGAATACTGCTATGAAAACGGCATCAAGGATTATGTCGATGAGCTTGGCGGCGAAAGCGCCATGACGGCAACGCAGCTTTGGAGCTGTGAGCGTGTGGGTCGTGACCGTGAAGACCAAAAGGATTATAAGCTGAAAATCAACGCCGCCCTGTGCTTTTCCAACAAGTTTCAGCTCAAGGAATACTACCACAATTCCAGCTGGCTGGAGCATGGCGGTGCGCCCGAAAAGGCGGCGAAAAGCGCTTTTGTGTCGCAGATTGATGCGTACTTGAAGCAAAACGGCAAGTATACGAAAACTGACCCGAAAATCAGCTTTCAGGATATCGAAGACTGTTTGATTTTGGTTATTTCCTCGTTTTCAACGCAAACATCTTATGAAAATCAGACGAAGAAATCCATTACCAATAAATTTATTCAAGAAGCGATGACGGAGTTTTTCCGCCATCAGCTTGAAATCTATTTCATCGAAAACAAGTTGGATGCGGAAAAAATCTGCAACCAGGTTTTGGTGAATATGCGCAGCCGTGTCCGTGCGGAATCGACCCGACAGAATTTGAAAAAGAATCTGCAAAGCAGTAACGACATGGCAAACCGTGTGCAGAAATTTGTGGATTGCCGCAGTAAGGATGTCAATCAGCGTGAGCTGTTCATCGTGGAGGGTGACTCGGCTTTGGGTGCCTGTAAGCAGTCCCGTGATTCGGAATTTCAGGCGATTATTCCCGTGCGTGGCAAGATTTTGAACTGCTTAAAGAGCGAATATGACCGCATTTTCAAAAGTGACATCATCACCGATTTAATCAAAGTCCTCGGGTGCGGCGTCGAGGTCAAGGGCGGAAAGAGCGCAAAAGACCTTTCAAATTTCAGCTTGGACAATTTGCGCTGGAACAAGGTTATTATTTGTACCGATGCCGATGTCGACGGGTTTCAGATTCGCACACTGATTTTGACGATGATTTACCGTTTGATGCCGACCTTGATTGAAGAAGGCTATGTTTATATCGCCGAATCTCCGCTTTATGAAATCGGTTATAAGGACGAAACTTGGTTTGCTTATACCGAGCGTGAAAAGACCGATGTGCTTGCCGAGCTGGAGGGCAAGCGGTACACCATTCAGCGTTCAAAGGGTCTTGGTGAAAACGATGCCGACATGATGTGGCTGACCACCATGAACCCCAAAACACGCCGCTTGATTAAAATTGAGCCGGATATGGCGCAGAAAACATCCGATGTGTTTGATTTGCTTTTGGGTGATAATTTGGCAGGGCGTAAACAGCACATTGCCGATTGCGGCCACCTGTATTTAGACTTGACCGATGTCAGCTGACGAAAGGAGCGTGTGAATTTTGGCAAAGAAAAACAAGCCCGACAAGGAATTTGTCGGCGAGGAAAATCCGAACGCTCACATTCTCGGCGCAGGCGAAGTGGTCAATCAGCGCATCACCGATACGCTGGAAATCAACTATATGCCCTATGCCATGAGCGTTATCATGTCCCGTGCCATTCCCGAGATTGACGGGTTTAAGCCGGCGCACCGCAAGCTCCTTTATACCATGTATAAAATGGGGCTTCTCAATGGCGCAAGGGTGAAGTCGGCGAATATTGTCGGTCGCACGATGCAGCTCAATCCCCACGGTGATGCCGCCATTTACGATACGATGGTGCGTCTGTCAAAGGGATACGAAGCACTGCTTCATCCGTTTGTCGATTCCAAGGGTAACTTCGGTAAAGCCTATTCCCGTGATATGATGTGGGCGGCTTCCCGTTACACCGAAGCCAAGCTTGAGCCGATTTGTTCGGAGCTGTTCGGTGATATTGATAAGGATACCGTCGATTTTGTCGATAATTACGACAACTCCATGAAAGAACCGACCTTGTTGCCGGTGTCCTTCCCGAGCGTGTTGGTCAACGCCAATACGGGTATTGCCGTCGGTATGGCAAGCTCGATTTGTCCGTTCAACCTCAACGAAATCTGCCGTGTGACGGCGGAGTTGATTAAGGATAATGATTACGATGTAGCCGAAATTATCAAGGCGCCCGATTTCATCGGCGGCGGTCAGATTATCTACAACCCCGATGAAATGCGCACGGTCATTAACGAAGGCCGGGGCAGTATCAAGGTTCGTGCCCGTTATCGGTACGACAAGGCAAATAACTGCATTGATGTTACGGAAATTCCGCCCACAACCACGGCGGAGGCAATCATTGAAAAGATGATTGAAAAATTCAAGTCCGGTTCGCTCAAAGAAATCAGTGATGTGCGTGACGAAACCGACAAGAAGGGCTTGAAAATTACGATTGACCTCAAGCGAGGTGTTGACCCCGACAAGCTCATGCTCAAGCTTTACAAGTCAACCCCGATGGAGGATACCTTCTCATGCAACTTTAATGTTCTCATCAGCGGAATGCCACGAGTCCTCGGCGTGAAAGAGCTGTTGCTTGAATGGATTGCGTTCCGCACGGAGTGCGTGCGCCGCCGTGTCTATTTTGATTTGTCAAAAAGCAAAGAACGCCTGCACTTGCTGGAAGGTCTGCAAAAAATCCTGTTGGATATTGACAAGGCCATCGCCATCATTCGCAACACCGAAGAAGAAAAGGAGGTTGTCACTAACCTGATGATCGGCTTCGGGATTGACGAAGTACAGGCGGAATATGTGGCGGAAATCAAATTGCGCCACCTGAACCGTGAGTATATTCTCAAGCACACCAAGGATATTGAAGCACTTACGCAGGCGATTCAGGATATGGAAGACATCTTGGCACACCCACAGCGTGTCAAGAAAATCATTGTCAAAGAGCTGGAAGCCGTCAGCAAAAAGTTCGGCAAGGAGCGCCGCAGTGAGATTATCTACCAAGCCGAAATTTTACAGCAGGAGGAAGAGCCTGCCGTTTCCGATGAGCCCGTGCATCTGTTTGTTTCCGGTCAGGGCTATTTCAAAAAGATTACACCGCAGTCGCTGCGTATGAGCGGCGAACAAAAGGTGAAAGACGGCGATGAAATTGCCCACACATGGGATACGACCAACGATGTTGAACTGCTGTTCTTCTCCGACAAAAACCAAGTTTATAAAGCCAAGGCGGACGATTTTGAATTCACCAAGGCAAGTGCGTTGGGCGAATATGTGCCGTCTAAGCTTGAAATGGAGGCGGACGAAGCCTACTTCGATACGGTTGTGACCAAGAATTATTCGGGTTGGCTGTTGTTCTTTTTTGAAAACGGCAAGGTTGCCAAGGTCGATATGAGTTCCTATGCGACCAAAACCAATCGAAAAAAGCTGATTAAGGCCTACAGCGATAAAAGTCCGCTGATTGCCGTGCGCCACATTGAAGAGGATTGTGATTTTGTTTTGGTGTCGTCCGCAGGTCGCCATTTGCTGTTCCATTCCGGTGCCGTGTCGGCAAAAACCACCAAGGATACGCAGGGTGTGGCTGTTATGACGCTGAAAAAGGGTCAGCGTTTGATGACGGTGCGGGATTACCGTGAAGGCGAATTTGCCAAGCCCTATCGTTACCGCACAAAGACCTTGCCGTCGTTGGGCGCACTGCTTTCCGAAGAGGACAGCGGCGAACAAATGACCTTGCTTTGATATGTAAGCCGTTAGCTTTGGGCATCCCCGCGGCTAACTGCTTGGCGGAGATGCCGGTCGGCAAACGCTTTGGCTGAAAAGCCCCGACCTTTCTGTCCGCTGATGGTAGTTTGAGCACCGAGTCGGCGAATATCACAGAAAAAATTTTCCTGCTTTTTTCGCCTTTTTACGAAAAACACTTGCATTTGTCAAAACGATGTGATAATATAACAAGGTATTATTCCGCATTACACAAGAAAGGATTAAGCCTGTAGTGGCTTTTGGTGAATTTTATGGCAGCATATGAAATTATTTTCGGTATTGTTTTGATTGTATTGTCCATTCTTTTGGTCATTCTTGTTCTTTTGCAAGAGGGCAATCAGAAGGGTCTTTCCGGCGCAATTGCCGGTGGCGCAGACACCTTTTTCGGCAAGAATAAGGGTCGCACCCTTGAAGCAAAGCTCGTTAAGATTACCAAGTATATTGGTATCGGTTTCTTTGTTCTCGCTTTGGCAGCAAAGATTATCATCACCATTTTCTGATTTATTGTTTGAATTGGAACACGGTAATTTGTGGAAGTTACCGTGTTCTTTCTTTTTGTTTATGAAAGGTTGGATTTCGGCATGAAAGAAAATCGAAAGAAACAGCTTGGCGGCAGTTTTGCGCTGTTCTTGGCGGCTTTCATTTGGGGCAGCTCCTTTGTGGCGCAAAGCATCGGTATGGAAAAAATCGACTCGTTTACCTTCAACGGCATCCGTACCCTCATGGGTGCGGCGGCACTGATTCCGCTGTTAGTGATTATGACGGTGAAGAAGCGGAAGAACGATGTGCGCACGGTCGAAGAAAAGAAAAAGGCAAGGCTTCACCAGCTCAAATGCGGCATCATCTGCGGCATCATTCTGTTTGTGGCGGGAAATCTGCAACAAGCGGCGTTCAAGTACACCACATCGGGCAAAATCGGTTTCCTGACGGCGATGTATATGCTTCTCGTTCCGATTTTCGGGCTTGTGCTGAAGCAAAGACCCCGTGCCCGTGTTTGGGTGACAGTGCTCATGGGCTGCGTCGGTGCTTATTTACTGTGCGTGTCGGAGCAGATGAGCTTCGGCAAAGGCGAAATTTTGGCGGCATCCTGTGCTGTTTTTTATGCGATTCATATCCTTTATATTGACAGTGTTGTTGCCACGGTGGACGGTATTTGGCTTTCGTTCACGCAGTTTGTCGTGGCGGGCACGCTCGGTGTTATCTGTATGGGTCTGTTTGAAATCCCCGTATTGGCGGATATCAACGCCGCCATTTTTCCGATGCTCTATTCCGGTGTGCTCAGCTGCGGTGCGGCATTCACATTGCAGATTGTCGGTCAAAAGAATACCGAGCCTGCGGTTGCATCCATTCTCATGTGCTTGGAATCGGTTTTTGCCGTGTTGTCGGATTGGATTGTGCTCGGCAACAGCTTGAGTCTGCGTCAAATCATCGGCTGTACGGTGATGTTTGTTGCCATTATTATTAACAATCTGCCCGACAGGAAGAAGTGATACGGTTGTTTTCGACTTAATCACATCTTAATCATTTTTTGTCGATTTCATCTTGCGCTTTTCGTCATTTTTTGATAAAATGGCGGTATCTTGTTTGAGGAGGATGTTATGAAAGAGTATTTTACCAGATTATACCGTGATTCGAAAACCTATCAAAAGATTTTTTGGTGGCTGCTCCGTGGTGTAATGATTTTCGGCATTGTTTACACGGCGTTTTTTCAGCCGGACGGGGATTTCGGTGCCGCAGGCGGTCGTGCAAAGCAGGTGCTTCAAATGAGCGCGAATTTGGTCGGCTTGTTTTCTTGGGAAATTGCACAGATGACGAGCGAAAAGTGCTTTTTGCGCCATATGCCGGCATATGTTCAAAATTACGCCGCTGTCAGCTTCACGCTCGCTTCGTTCGGCGGTGCGTTTTTGAATTTTTACTATTCAATTCCGGCTTATGACATGATTCTTCATTTCACGGGCGGCGCCGCAGGTACATGGCTCGGTTATGAAGCGGTTACGGCTATGCAGGTTCGGGACAAGCAAAAGTGCGGCTTTTCGGTGGCTCTTTGGGCGGCGGTCGGTCTTTGCTTTATGGTTTGCAACGGTTGGGAGCTGTTTGAGTTCTGCTTTGACCAGTTCGCAGGCGGCGATACCCAGCATTGGTCGTTGGAGCTTGCCAAAGAGGCGGCGGCTAAATACGGCACCCGTGAGTATCCCAACTTGATTCCCGCTCTTTGCGATGAACGCTTTGCTTTGATGGATACGATGGAAGACATTATCTGCAACACGGCAGGTGTGGTTTTGACCATCATCTTCCTCAAAATTTTCCCCTACAACCACAAGGGCAAGCGCAATGTCAATGACCGTATTGACGCCATGCTTGCCGAAGACACACAAAATGTTAAGGAAAGCGTGAGAGTCTAATGACTGATATTCCGCTTGTCAGTTATGAATACCTGCTCGGTGCTGTTGATATCAAGGGCAAGCCGAATAACTATTTCGGTTCGGTGTCCTTGCGTGAGAATTCCGGCTTGTTTGACGATGCGTTTCGCTACCGTTTAACGGTTTTGGTGCTTCATGCAGGCGAGGAGGATAAGGATGGCAACTCTTTGGAAGAACGGATGGTTACCGCCGAATGGTATGTCGGTTGGCAGTCTTATGATGTGGTCGACAAAGAAAAGGTCACAAAGGAATGCTTTTCGCCCGATGAAGAGGGCGCATCGGCGGCAAATCGGTGGCTGGAGGATTCTCTTGCATCTTTGAAATAACTTTGCAAGAAAAAATCGAAAAAACACTTGCATTTCCGCTCATTATCTGCTAAAATAGCTTATGTTCGTTTAGCATATACAAATATTAAAGGAGGTGCCGCAAATGGCAAAATGTGAATTCTGCGGTAAGGATGTTGCTTTCGGTATCAAAGTTTCGCATTCACACAGACGCTCAAACAGAACCTGGAAGCCCAACATTAAGCGTGTTAAGGCTGTTGTAAACGGCTCGCCCAAAAGGGTTTACGCTTGCACTCGCTGCCTTCGTTCAGGTAAGGTCACTCGTGCAGTCTGATTGTAACGTGTTGATTTAGAGGTCGTCTTCGGCGACCTCTTTTTCAATGTTCGGACATATTTTTTGATGATGGTGTGATGAAAATGAAAGCAAAGCTGAAAAAAACACTGAGCTTGATTCGCCGCTATATCCTGTATTATGTGATATGGCCGCATTACTTTAAGAAGTATTCCAAAGAACCGATTGACGAAAAAAAGGTGGTGTTCGCCTATGCGGACACCTTCAAAAAAATCCCGGACAATCTGCGGTGCATGAAAAAGTATTTGGAATCCAAGGGATATACCTGCGTGGCAATCGAACACGCCGAAAACGACCCGATGGCTCGAAGCAGTTTTTTGGGCAAAAAGCTCGGGCTGAAGGTGTGCGAAGATTTCTTCCGTGAATTCTGCACGGCGAAGGCTCTTTTCTTGAATGAATATTATTTCCCGGCTTATGCCTGCAAACCCAGAGAAGGTCAGCGAGTTGTTCAGCTTTGGCACGCTTGCGGAGCCTTCAAAAAATGGGGCTATTCCACTGCGGAGAAGAGCTGGGGCGCCTCGAAAAAGGAGCTGCAGCGTTTTCCGATTCACAACACTTATACCGATGTCTGCGTTTCGGCGCCGAAAGTCGGCTTTGCTTATGCCGAAGCATTTCAATGCTCGGAAGAAATTGTTAAGCCGTTCGGTGTGCCGAGAACCGATGTGTTCTTTGACCCGAGCTTTGTTGCTTCTTCTCGCGACATTTTGCTCAAGCGCTTCCCGAAAATCGGAAACAGAAAAATTATTCTTTATGCGCCAACCTTCCGAGGTGACAGCATTTTATCCTCTTATTCCGAAAACAAGCTCGATTTCATCAAGCTGAAAGAAGCGTTCGGTGACGAGTATGTTTTTGTGCTCAAGCTGCATCCACGCACTGCCAAGATGTTTCATATTCCCTCAAAGGTGAAAGAAGTTGTCGGCGATTTTGTGTTTAATGCGACCAATTGCGTGGAAATCGACCGGGCACTTTGTGCGGCAGATATTGTTATTTCCGATTATTCTTCCCTTGTTTTTGAATATTCGCTGTTGGAGCGTCCCATGCTCTTCTTTGCTTATGATTTGAAAGAGTATGACAACGCACGAAGCTTTTATTTTAAGTATGAAGATTTTGTTCCCGGTCCGATTGTAACCGATACACAGCAGATTATCGACACCATTCGCCATGTGGAAACCGCTTGCGATTTGAACAAAGTCCGTCAGTTCAAAGCGGATTATATGTCTGCCTGTGACGGACATTCGTTGGAGCGCATTGCTTATGAGGTTCTCGGCGTTGAGCCGAATACCGAGAGCGAGTCTTGCACCGAAAAGGAAACCGTATGAAGTTTTTAGCTGTCAGTGATTTGCATTATTCCGACCGTCCCGTGTCGCACGAAACCCGTCGGCACGCGCTGTCGTTGGAAAAACTGAAAAAATGTGTGGCACAGCACGCTTCGGACTGTGATTTTATCATTTGCATGGGTGATGTGGCTGATTCGTTTGACGGTTGGCTCGACCAAAAGCAAGGTTTTTCGCAGGTGAATGAAGTGCTGCGTCAGGCAGGCAAACCGGTGCATACGGTGATTGGCAATCACGACACTGCTGCCGATAAGCGGGAGTTTTGCCGCTTGATGGGAATGCCGAATCGGTATTATGCGTTCGACTGTGAAGAATACCGTTGTTTGGTGCTGGACACAAACTGCAATGATGTTGCCGTGCCGTATCCGAACGGCGAAATCGAATGGATTCAATGCTTTTTGGATGAGGAACAGCTTGCGTGGCTGAACGAAACCGTGGCGGAATCGGAAAAACCGATTTTGCTGTTTTCGCACGCTCTGTTGCGTTCGGAGGATTACGATCAGCGCAGACACGAGGTGAAAAATTCCGAAAAGGTTCGTGAACGGATTGCACAGTCCGACAAAATCAAAGCGGTGTTTTCCGCCCATTATCATCACGGCTGGCTTACGCAAATTGAGCAGCGTCCCTATGTCGTTTTTGCGGCGATGTGCGAGGAAGAAGCTTGCACCTGCGCCGTGGTGGAAGTGACGGCGTCGTATCTTTCGGTGGATGGCTTCGGAAAGCAGGAATCCACCCATTATTAAGGAGTTGAAAAGATTGTTTCAAGCATATCATAAAGATTTAACCACGCTTCATGTCGGCTGTGAAGAGCCGAGAAGCTATTTTATTCCGTTTCTCAACGAAATGAACGCCATGCAGGGGAACCGTGCCAATTCCTCCCGTTTCATCAGCCTTTGCGGCGAATGGGATTTTCGCTTTTACGAAAGCTTTGAGGATGTGGAGGAGGATTTCCTGTCCCGTCCGTTTGAGGAGAAAATTTCCGTTCCGCTGTGCTGGCAGGTGTTGACCGAGCGTGGCTACGATGCTCCGCTTTACAGCAATTTGTGGTATCCGTTTATGCTTGATCCGCCCCATATTCCCGATGAAAACCCCTGCGGTCATTATCACCGTGAGTTCGTTATCCCCGAGGATTTTGCCGAGCGTGTGACGGTCAATTTTGAAGGCGTATCGTCCTGTTTTTATCTGTTTGTCAACAAGCGGTTTGTCGGTTACAGCCAGGTAAGTCACTGCACCTCAGAATTTGACTTGACGCCGTTTTTGAACGAAGAGGGTCAACCGAATTGCATGGATGTGCTTGTGGTCAAGTGGTGCGACGGCTCTTATTTAGAGGATCAGGACTGCTTCCGCCTGTCGGGCATTTTCCGTGAGGTTTATCTGCTCGGTCGGGATGAGGACGGTTTGAAGGACTTTTTTGTTCGTTCTTTTGTTGCCGAAGATTTTTCCCGGGCGGATATTACCGTTGAAACCGTCGGCTCAAAGGCGTGCCGCTTTACGCTCTATGACCCGAACGGTAAAAAATTACTTGTGACGGAGAATAAGACCTTTTCCGTCGACAGTCCGATTTTGTGGAACGCCGAACAGCCGAGGCTGTATACTCTGATGATTTCCTGCGGTCGAGAATTCATTGCGCAGAAAATCGGCTTGAAGCGGCTTGAAATTATCGGCGATAAGGTTTATTTGAACGGCAAAACCGTGAAGCTGTGGGGCATCAACCGCCACGATTCCAACCCGAACGGCGGCTTTACGGCAACCGTTGACGAAATGTTGGAGGATTTGTATTTGCTCAAACGGGCAAACTGCAACTGCATTCGCACGAGCCACTATCCGAACGACCCCCGCTTTTTGGAGCTGTGCGATGAGCTTGGCTTCATGGTGGTGGACGAAGCGGATATCGAAACCCACGGTATGGGCTTTGAATACGGCGACACATGGGATTGGATGCGCTGGTCCATGCTTTCCACGGTGGACGAATGGGAAGAAGCCTATGTTGACCGTGCGAAGCGACTGTTTGAACGGGATAAAAACCATGCCTGCGTCGTGATGTGGTCGCTGGGCAACGAATCGGGCTGCGGCAAAAATCACCGTGCGATGAATCACTACATCAAGTCCCGTGACGCAAAGGCGATTGTCCATTACGAAAATTCGCACT
>DNXM01000177.1 GCA_003505905.1 Oscillospiraceae bacterium | reverse complement strand
ACGCCCTACGGCCGTGATGTCAAGGTTGCCGGCAACCCCGTTCGTGTGTGTGAAATGCTCTCCACCCTTGACGGCGTTGCGCTGGCACAGCGTGTCACCGTGGACAGTGTGAAGAATGTCAACATCGCCAAGAAAGCCATCAAAAAGGCGTTCCAATATCAGCTGGACGGCTTGGGCTATTCCATCGTTGAGGTCGTTTCCACCTGCCCGACCAACTGGGGTCTTTCCCCGATTGAGGCGCTGGATTGGCTTCGCAACAATATGCTGCCCTACTATCCGCTCGGCGTTTACAAAGACATTAAAGAGGGAGGAGAAAACAAATGAGTACTTCTCTCAACTGTTTGTTCGCCGGCTTCGGCGGTCAGGGTATTCTGTTCGCAGGCAAGGTCATGGCTTATGCAGGTCTGTTTGACGGCAAGGAGCTTTCCTGGCTTCCCTCCTACGGCCCCGAAATGCGCGGCGGCACCTGCAACTGCAGTGTCTGCCTGTCCGACAAGGCAATCGGTTCGCCGCTCGTTGTCAACCCCGATGTGTTGGTTGCCATGAATCTGCCCTCGCTTGACAAGTTTGTTGATGCGGTCGTGCCCGGCGGTTCCATCTTTTTGGACAGCTCCATCATCGACAAAAAAGTGGAGCGCACCGACATCAATGTGTACTATGTGCCTGCCACCAAGCTCGCTGAAGAAAACGGCTTAAAGGGTCTTGCCAACATTGTTTTGGTCGGCAAGATGCTCAAGGAGCTTGGCTTTGCAAGTGACGACGCCATTGATAAGAGCGTTCGCAAATGCGTGCCCGCAAAAAAAGCGGCGATGGTTGACTTCAACCTCAAGGCAATCGAAATCGGTCGTGCACAGTAAACTCCCTTTCCTATCACATTAAAAAACGGCTCTGCTCGTTCGGCGGTTTTCTGCCCACGCAGAGCCTTTTTTCTTCTCGGTTGACATCTCTTTCCTTTTCGATTATAGTAATAGCGGATGTCTTATCTTTTAGAAAGGACGGTATTTCCATACCGATTTACGACATGGATTTCAAAAGTACTCTGCCCATGTACCTCATCGGCGGTGCATTGGTGCTCTTTGTCATTGCGCAGTCCCTCTTCTTTTTGATAAAAGCATGGAAGAGAGGCAAACAGCTCGGCATCACCTCGCACACCCTGCGTGGAACGGTCAGCACAAGTGCCATGTTCACCATTGCCCCTGCCATTGCCATTTTGGCAACGATTATTTCGCTCGCCGGCTCGCTGGGTCTGGTTTTGCCGTGGGTGCGTCTTTCGGTCATCGGCAACATCACCTACGAAGCAACGGCGGCGCAGGCCACCATGGATGCGCTCCACCATGTGGGCGGCATGGCAGTGGAAGTGACCGACAAAAAGATTTTCGCTTCGATTGCGTGGGTCATGACCGTCGGCAGTGTGTTCCCGTTGCTGCTGCTCCCCATTGTCACCAAGCCGATTCAGAAAAAGCTGAACAGTGCCGTTTCCAAAAGCAAGTCGAACTTGCCCGATATTCTGGCAGCGGCGGCTTTTATCGGTCTTATCGGCGCATTCATTGCCCGTGCCGTTGCCGGCAAGGGTGTGGATACTGTCATCGGCGACGGTGCAGGCGTGCTGTCCGTGATTACGCTTGTCAGCGCCGTTGTTTTTTCGCTGGTGTTGGAATTCATCTGCAAAAGGTTCAAGCTTCAGTGGCTTCAAACCTTTGTCATGCCGTTGAGCATGATTTTGGCTATGGGCATTGCCGTTTTGGCGTTCAACCTGCTGCCCGAAGACATTGCACTGCTGGAATGGAGGGGATAACATGAAAAAAGAAAAGTCCTATATCGACCGTGTTCACACTTGGGGGCGCATTTCCTCGCTGACCTCGCTTTGCGTCATGCTCATGTTCCCTGCCGCCGTTTGTTTGTATCTGAATGTTTGGCCGAGCGCAAACGATGTGCTCAGCGGACTGCTCAAAATCATTCCGATTTATTGGACAACCGCCGTGATTGAGGTCGTGTCCTACACACCCGTGCTCGGTGCCGGCGGCACCTATCTCTCTTTCGTCACGGGCAACATCACCAACCTCAAGCTCCCCTGCGGATTGAACGCCATGGAGAGCGCAGGCGTAAAGGCAAACAGCGAAGAGGGCGAAGTGATTTCCACCATTGCCATTGCCACCTCGGCGATTGTCACCACCGTGATTTTGGCGGCCGGCGTGCTGCTGTTCAGCCCCGTACTGCCGCTCATCACCGCAAAGGGTTCGTTTTTTGCCCCGGCATTTCAACAGGTTTTGCCGGCTCTGTTCGGCGCATTGGGCGCAGGCTATTTCGCCAAGCACTGGAAGATTTCCATTCTGCCCATTGCCGTCATGATTATCGTGCTTTGCTTCTCGGGTGGTATCCCGGCAGGCACGCTCATCCCCATCGGCATTGTCGTGTCACTCCTCGGTGCGTTCGTCATGTTCAAGCTCGGTTGGGTCGGACAACAAAACGCATAACGCAACAACAAAACCGCAGGTCTTCCGTTTTTTCAAGGAGGACTTGCGGTTTTTATTCTGTCAAAATCAAAAGGTGCCTGCACAGAGCTTTTTCTGCGCAGGCACCTTAATTCTTTACAAATAGTTTCTCGGGTTCACGGTGTTGCCGTTAACAATAACCTCAAAGTGCAGGTGCGGACCCGTGGAGTTGCCCGTTGAGCCGACACGGGCAATGCCCTGACCCTTGGACACCCGTTGACCAACCGAAACACCGATGGAGTTATCGAGCAAGTGTGCATAGCGGGTCTTGACGCCGTTGCCGTGGTTGATAACAATTTGATTGCCGTAGCTCTTGTGGCTGTACTTGACGGATTCGACCGTGCCTGCCGCCGCCGCAACAACAACCTTGCCGTTGGTGCGTCCGTTCGAAATGTCAATGCCCGTGTGGAAGCCGCTCTTGCGGTAACCGTAGGACGAACTGACGGTGCTAACACCGGGCACAGGCCAAGTGAATTTGCCCTTGGAGGAGCTTGCATAAACGCCGTAGCTCGCCTTTGAGCCGTAGCTGCTGCTGCCTGCCGCACTCTTTGTGCCGACCTGAACCTTTTGGTTAATCGGGTCAACCAAGGTCACACGGCTCAGCTCCTTGCTGTTGGTCAGCGTGCCGTCCACATAAGTGACCATGTAAGTCACCTTATCGACACCCTGAACGCCCTTACGCACCACTCGCTTATCGCCTCGGTAGAGCTTGGCTGTTTTTTCGGTTTCGACCGAATACGGCGTTTTCACATTCCGCTCCACAATCTTTTTGATTTGGACACGGACGAAATTCACCTCACGGGAAACGATTAGCTTCGTGTCAACCTTGAAGGTATCGAAATCAACATCGGGATTATTCGCCATTAAAGCGGCAGTCGAAATATCGTACTTTGACGCAACGCCCGATGGCGTGTCACCCTCCTGCACCGTGTAATAAACGGCGGCGCTCTTTTTTTCGTTCTTCAGCGTATCTTCCAAACGGGAGGCTTCCCACATTTTGTCGCTGTTGGCAGGGTAAAGACCCTGAACAAATTTGACATCCTCAATGAAATCTGCAAAGGAATTTTCATCGCTGTCGGAGATTTTATATTTTTTCTCGGCTTCGTCCAAAATGTTATCGAACACACTTCGTGCATCGGTTTCGTTTTTGACCGAGCAAATGAATTCGCCGTCAATATACACGCCGCACGCACTTGTCAAGCCGACATCCGACTCCTCAATCAGCTTATCGCTGATGGCATCGGCATCGCTGAGCCGGTCAATGTTGACACGCTTGATGCGGTAAGTCGGCGTTGCAATCAACGCTTGGTCACTCACGCCCGAATCAATGCGCTGCTGTACAATATTTTTTGCGTCAATGAACACCGATTCATCGCTGATATAGCCGAGCGATGTTTCCTCACCGTTGGTGGTGATAACCACCTCAAGGGCATAGGTCGCACTCGTCCACGAAACAACCGTCACCACCAGCACGGCAAAGGCGGTTGCAGGCAACAGAACATTAAAGGCGGTGCGGAAAAAACGGGGATATAACTGCCATGCACGCTTGGGGTAGGTCACGAAGCGCTTGAGCACCTCTTTGGGCTGACCGTGAAAGCTGTTGCGAATGTGATGCAAGGCACCTTTTATATCGCTGCGCAGTTTTTTCATCTCGCCGCTTGCGTTATGCAGAGAGCCGAACGCAACCTTGTCGATTAAAACATAAAACAAGCCGGCGAACACCGCAATTGCGTGGAGCGGCTTGCTCAACAAATGGCTGAAGCTGTACCAAATGTGCCGCAGAACACGGATAACGCCCATGCCGAACAGATAAACCCAATCGTAAAACGGATTTTTTTCCTGCTCGGGTCGTTCAATCGGGTGAGGCTCGGGTGTCGGAACGGTTTCAATCTCCTCCGACTCGATTTCAATGCCTGCCGCCAACGGCTCGACACCGAAAATCGGTTGATCTGCCAAAAAAGAGAAAATGCCGTATTCCGAAAAGTCGGGTCGGCTGTTTTCAAGGTCGGACACGGAAATATAGGACTCTTCCTGTGCAAGCTCCAATTCGTCTTCCGTCACGGTGCAGTCAACCTCCCTTTTCAAACATTACAAAATTGTAACTATTATACCACCATTTTCCGACTTTATTATTAGAAATCGGAAAAATTTCAAGATTTGCGCAATTGATTTGCGTTTTTGAAAAGAAAAATCCCGAAGAAGCGTTCAGTCATTGCACGACAGAGCGTCTTCGGGAAGCGTTTATTTTTCGGGATATTTCAGTGACGCAACGCTGACTCCGTCCATGACGGAAATCATGCGCTGAGCCTCTTTTTTTGCGCCCGGCAAGCTGTGGTCACGGTAATTGCCGCATTCCGCCGCACTCACGCCCGGGATTTCCCCATCGTAATTTGCAATGAAAGCGAACGCCTGCCGTGTCATTTCAATCGCCTGTTCATCCGAAATCATACTGCTGCGCACCAAAAAGTAAAAGCCCGTGCGGCAACCCATGGGTCCAAAATAAATCACACCCTCGCTCAACGGCGTGTTGCGCACAAAGGTGGCAAACAGATGCTCCACCGTGTGGATGGATGCGTTGTCCATAACCTCCTCCACATTCGGGCGGCGGCAGCGGATATCATAAGTAACCACATCGCCGTCGACACGGGAGGTATACATACCGCACGGCAAAATGGTATGGTCAATGGTAAAGCTTGCGATTTTTTTCATTTGATTCTTCCTCGGTTCGTTGTCAATACTTTTTTTAATCCGGCGTTTCGGTCAATGAGCAAGCGCAGCGGAATGCCCAGCAAACAGCAAACAGCCAGCTCCCCTGCGCCGACTTGCAAGGCTAAAACCCAAAAGCCTGCCAAGCCACCGCCGTTCGGGGTGAAAACGGCAATTTCAAGCCCGACAAAAGCCGCATTGAACAAGGTGGAAAACAGCGGTGCCCACAAAAGCGAGAGCTTGCCGCCCAAGCTGCGTGTCCAATACGAGGCAAGTGCCGCCAAAAGCGTTGCCAAGGTGCCGAGCACCCAATCCATTACCACGGGACTGCCCAAATTGCCGATGAAACAGCCAACCGTCAGCCCGGGAATCGCCGCCGGCGCAAAGCACGCCAACACGGTCAACGCTTCGGAAAAGCGGAACTGAATGTTGCCGTAGGCAAGCCCGACAAACGATGCCGCATAGGTCAACGCCGCATAAAGTGCCGCAATAACCGCCGCACGGGTCAAAAAAAGTGTCTTTGGGTTCATATCATCCTCTGAACAGTTTTACATTCTCCATGGAGCAGGTCAGCTTGCCCTCTTCCACACCGTGAACAATGGCAACCACCTCATCGTTGTAGGGCGTTGCCACATTGTATTTTCTGCCGTATTTGCAGACAATGCCGTTGATGAAATCAACCTCGGTCTTTTTGCCCTTTTCCAAATCCTGCAACATACTTGCCTTGAGCAAGGCGTGCTTTTTGATGGCAAGCGGAATAACGGCGTAGGAAATCTTTTTCTTGATTCCGCCCTTGAAGTCCAGGAGCTTAACAATATCCTTGCCCTGAACCGGCTCGATTTTGATGCCTGCGGCAGCCGCAACATCAATGCACTCTTTAATCAGCATCTGCACGCACACACGGGACTTTTTATCCTGTGCGGCTTCGCCGAAGGTTTTGCCCGTAACGGCGGACATACCGCTGAAGGCGGCGTTGATGAGCAGCTTCGACCAGCGCACGCCCATAAAGTTTTCTTCAATTTCAACGGGACACATCTGCTCCAAGAACGCTTTGACTTCAAAAAGCTTGTCATCCTTTTTACCGTTCATTCTGCCAAGACCGAAGTTCATGGAATTCGGGTCGCTGGTCAATTCCACAACGCCCGGCTCGAGCAAGGTTGCGCCCCAAGCCACGGTGCAGCCCATGGTTCTGTTTTCGCCGACCACCTCGCTCACGGACAATTCGGGCAAACCGTTTTGAAGCGTGCAAACGATGCAATCGTCGTTCATAAAGGGCACAAGACCCTCGAGCACCTCAACATTGTAAAGCTGTTTAGTCAGCAAAATAATCAAATCGTATTTGCCTTCCATCTCATCGGGCGTTAAGGCGTTGACGGGAACAGTCATATCCACCGTGCCGACAACCTTTGCGCCGTTTTTCTTCATGGCTTCCACATGAGCCTTGTTGCGGTTAATCAGGTCAACCTGACCGCCGTTTTTGCTGATGTAGGCACCCAACACGGTACCGAGGGATCCTGCGCCGTAAATACAAGCTCTCATTTCATTGTTTCCTTTCGATTTATTTTATTTGATATATTGTTCTGCTGCACTGTAAATGTGGTAGTACACTTCCATCGCCTGACGGTATTCGGTTTGGAAATCCGTGTAGGTGGAATAGACCGAGCTGCTCGGCTTTTCGCCTGGCTTTTGCGCCTCAACCACGGCGGCGAAAACATCATACTGACGCTGTGCCCTTGTTAAGTAATAATTCCAATATTCTAAATTAGACTTGGTGACAAAGGAATAAAGCACCGGGTCATCGGTGATTTGCTTCTGCGCCGTTTTGATGTTTTCAAGATAAACCTTCATGCTTTCCTTCGCTTCAAGGAACTTGTTTTCGGCAACATCCTCATCAAACGGATTCTCGATGCGGTCGAAAATTTGCGTGAGCTTGAGTGCCTGCTGACGGGTCAGCTCACCCTCGCACGGCACCATCAAAGCGTGTTTAACCGGCGGAACGGTGGTTTGTTCGCCCTTTTTGGTGGTGTCCGCTTTGCCGTCAAGAGCCTGACCGTTTGCCGTAGTCTGCTGTGCAACGGTTTCACCCTTTGCGTTGGTCACGGGCGCCGCCGTTGTGCCGTCGAGCGCACCGCTGTCCGAATCGTATGCGGCGGTCTCCGCCTTGCCGGTTGTTGCCGATTGCTTGATGGTGGAGCCTTCGGCATCCGTCACCATATAGCCGCCTTTTTTCGTCACGGGCGGATCATAGGGGCGGTAAACCGTTGCACCGTCTGCATCGGTTTGCGCAACGCCGCTTTCATCCGTCACCACTTCATAAACGGCTGAACCGCCGTTCTTAAAGGTGATGATTTCCGTTGGCGGTTCGACATAGATTTCGCCTTTTTTTGCGCACGCCGCAAAGGCAAACACCATTGCGCCGAACATCAAAAGAGCAACTGCTTTTTTCATTCATTCTTCCTCCTTTTTTCTTCTTGCAACAGGGCGGATAACTCCGCCGCCGTTTCAAACGCACTTCTTTGGGTGCGTAAAACAACCATTTTGTTTTCTTCGGCTTTTTTCTTCGCCGCTTCGTCAAGCGGTGCACCGTCTGCCAAAACAATGCACGCCGCCTTTGTCAGCACGGCAACCGCAACGGTGTTGACATGACCGATAACGGTCATCCATGCGTCGTTTTCGCTTGCGTGGGTCATTGCCCAACTGAGCAAATCACCGCAAAAGCCGCCGTGAATCTGTCGCCGAGCGGTATAGCTTTCACCGCAAAGCACCTCAAGTGAAGAGGCACGAACCCAATCCGCTACTGTCATATCCGCACCTCTCACTGACCCCAAAAACGGCGGTCAAGACTGCGGAACCCGATGGCACGGGAAATGTGCGGTGCTTCGATGCGACTGCTTTCGTCCAAATCCGCCACCGTGCGAGCCACACGCAGAATTTTGTCGTAAGCCCGTGCGGAAAGCCCCAAGCGTTCAAACGCATTGCGCAGCAAAGCCGCCGCCTCGTTGCTCATGGCGCAAAACTGCTGGGTTTGCTTCGGGCTCATTTGTGCGTTGCACTTGGCATCGGTTCCGCTCAAACGCTCCAGCTGAATCTGCCGGGCTCGGTTGACCCTTTCCCGAATCTGCGCCGAGGTTTCGCACTTTGCCGCCTGTCCGCTCAATTCGTCAAAATTGACGGGCGGCACTTCAATGTGAATATCCAACCGGTCAAGCAACGGACCCGACACTCGATTCACATAGCGGGACGCCGCCCCCGTGGAGCAGGTGCACCGACGGGTCGGATGCCCATAATAACCGCAGGGGCACGGGTTCATGGCACAGACCAGCATAACGGCGCAATCGTATGTAACCGTGCCGTAAGCACGGGTGATGTTAATGTGCCCATCCTCCAACGGCTGGCGCAAAATTTCCAAAGCATTTTTGTTGAATTCGGGCAGCTCATCCAAAAACAGCACGCCGTTGTG
>DNXM01000053.1:21056-21319 GCA_003505905.1 Oscillospiraceae bacterium | reverse complement strand
TGTTTCAACGGTTGCCCAACAGGCGGCGGATACCTTTGTGGCAATGCGTGAAACGGAAGGTGAACGGCTGAAGGCCGATGTTCTTTCCCGTGCGGAAATGATTATTAAAGATGTCGAATACATTGAACAGCGTTCACCCGAAACCGTGAAAGAGTATAACGATAAACTGCTTGAACGCATCAAGAATTTGATTGGTGACATTCATGTTGATGAACAGCGTCTGTTGACGGAAGCGGCCATTTTTGCCGATAAAATTGCCGTTG
>DNXM01000053.1:14024-20951 GCA_003505905.1 Oscillospiraceae bacterium | reverse complement strand
GGACGTAAGCTTGATTTCATTGCACAGGAAATGAACCGTGAAGCGAACACCATCGGTTCAAAATGCCAAAATGTTGATATTACCAAGCGTGTTCTCAACATCAAAGCGGAGGTTGAAAAAATCCGTGAGCAGATTCAAAACATCGAGTAAGGGAGCGAACGCAAGTGAAGTTGATTAACATCGGTTTCGGCAACTTGGTGAACGCCGGTCGACTTGTGGCGATCGTCAGTCCCGAATCCGCTCCGATTAAGCGTATTATTCAGGACAGCAAGGAAAAGGGTATGCTGATTGATGCTACCCACGGCAGACGAACCCGTGCGGTGCTCATCACCGACAGCGACCATGTTATCCTGACCTACCTTCAATCCGAAACGGTGGCAAACCGTTTGAACGATTACGATGACGGCACCGAGGATGAGGAGGAAGAGGACGATGGCTGAAAAGAAGGGGAAGCTTGTTGTATTTTCGGCTCCGTCCGGTTGCGGAAAAGACACCATTTTACAGGAAATTTTTCATAATAAGAATTGTGAAGACATTGTTCTTTCCAAGTCGATGACCACCCGTGCGCCCCGCAGCGGCGAGCAGAACGGCGTTGATTATTATTTCGTGACGAGGGAAGAATTTGAAAAAAAGATTGCCGAAGACGGCTTGATTGAGTTTGCCGAATACAGCGGCAATTATTACGGCACGCCCAAAGCCCCCGTGGAAGAATGGATGGCGCAGGGAAAAACGGTTATCCTTGAAATTGAGGTGCAGGGCGCATCCAAAGTGGTTCGGAATTATCCGGACGCCTTGAGCATTTTCATTTTGCCTCCGTCCTTGGAAGAGCTGGAACGCCGTTTGCGTTTGCGCAACACCGATTCCGAGGAAACCATTGCCAGGCGCATTGCCATTGCGCCGACGGAAATTGCAAAGAGTGAGGAATTCAAATATTGCGTGGTCAATGATGATTTGACTTGCGCAAGTGAAGAAGTATATAACATCATTACCAAATAATAAGGGAGAGTATTTGAAATGTCCGACAACAAGAAAACCGAAATGAAGTTCAACCCCGATTTGAGCGGTGTGCTCAAGGACCACACCAGCCGTTACTCTTTGGTTATCGCTGCGGCGAAAAGAGCCAGAGAAATCTCCGAGCAGGCCGAGCAGGCAGGCGAAATCATTATCGAAAACTCCGTCAGCCTTGCATTGAACGATTTTGTGACCGGTGAATATGTTTTGGTTGAGCCGGAAGAAATCCGCAACCTTTAATCTTAACCATGGCTCAAACGCTCACCGTCGGTGTCGCATTGGAAAACACCGCCTATTATTTTGACAAGCTTTATGACTATGCCGTGCCGTCCGAGTTAACGCAAAAAGCGTTGCCCGGTGTTCGTGTGCTTGTTCCATTCGGAAAAGGCAACACGAAACGGCAGGGTGTCATTCTGACGGTCAAGCAGGCGGAAGAAGAACGAAAACTCAAAGCAATCACGGCCGTGCTTGATGAACAACCGCCTGTTGAGGGCGATTTGGTTAAGCTCATCCCGTGGTTGAAAAGTCGTACCTTCTGCACCTATTTTGATGCATTTCGCTGCATTTTGCCAACAGGCTATAACCTGAAGCTTACGCAGTTTTACAGCGCAAATCCCGAATTTGATGAGGAAACACTCGGCGCAGATGAAAAAGAGATTTATCTCTCGCTGATAAAATCCTGCAAATTCACCGAGCGTGAAAAACTGCTCAAAGCGTTCGGCTTTCAGGCTGACTGTGACATTTTGGAGCGGATGTACAAAAAGAATGCGTTGATGCGCAATGTGGACACCGTGCGCCGTTTGGGTGATTTGACCCGGAAAAGTGTTCGCTTTTGCGTGGATGAAACGGAATACGAGCGTATTTCACAAGCCTTAACCAAGAAACAGCTTGCGGTTTGCGAGCTGTTGCGGGAAAGCGGAAGTGCCGGCGTGAAAGAGCTTTGCTATTTCACGGGGGTAACCGCCGCCGTCATTACGGCTTTGGCAAAACGGGGCGTGGTGGAAATTTATGACGCCGAGGTTTACCGAAAGCCGAACAATTTGAAAGAAACGGGCAAAGGCTCCGAAACCTGTTTGACACAGGAACAACAGCAGGCGTTTGATGCACTTGTTGCACAGTTTCGGCAAGGCGAAAAACGAGTATCACTGTTATACGGCATTACCGGCAGCGGTAAAACGCAGGTTTACATAAAACTGATTCAATTCATGCTTGATAACAACTTCGGAGCCATTTTGATGGTGCCCGAAATTGCGTTGACGCCGCAGATTGTTCAGCTTTTTTGCAATCATTTCGGCAATCGAATTGCCGTGTTCCATTCGGCTTTATCGCTCGGTGAGCGTCTGGATGAATGGAAGCGAGTCAAACGAGGCGAAGCGAAAATCGTTATCGGTACTCGTTCCGCTGTGTTTGCTCCCGTGAAGAATCTCGGCTTGATTGTCATAGACGAGGAGCAGGAGCACACCTACAAGTCGGAAATGTCCCCACGCTACAATGCCAAAGAAGTGGCACGGTTTCGCTGTGATGAAAACAAAGCGCTGCTGGTTTTTGGTTCGGCAACGCCGAGCCTGGAAAGCTACGCCCGTGCGCGAAACGGTATTTACACACTTCACACCTTGAAAAACCGCTACGCAGGTGCCGTATTGCCCAAGGTGATTACGGTGGATTTGTGCGAAGAACGAGCCAACGGCAACCGCAGTGCGTTGAGCGGAAAGCTGATTGCTTCGCTGGAAGAAGCAATCGCCGACGGAAAACAGGCGATTTTGCTGATGAACCGCCGTGGCTACAACACCTTTGCGTCTTGTACTGCCTGCGGCAAAGTGGTTACCTGCCCGAATTGCAGTATTTCGTTGACCTACCATCAGGCAAACGGTCGGTTGATGTGTCATTACTGCGGTTATTCGCAACCCTTGGCGGAAGCCTGTCCCGAATGTGGGCAGAAAAAATTGCGTTATGCAGGCTTCGGCACACAGATGATTGAAGACGAATTGAGCCGGCTGTTTCCGCAAGCCCGTGTTTTGCGAATGGACCAAGATACAACCATGCGTAAAAACGCACACGAAAAAGCGTTGACGCAGTTTGCACAGGGGCATTACGACATTTTGCTCGGCACCCAAATGGTTGCCAAGGGCATTGATTTTGAAAATGTGACCTTGGTTGGCGTTATTTCCGCAGACCAAGAATTGTATAACGATGATTTCCGTTCGCTGGAACGAACCTTTTCTCTGCTCACGCAGGTGGTCGGTCGGGCAGGACGGGGAAAAAATCCGGGGCAGGCGATTGTTCAAACGATGACCCCGGAAAACGAAATTATCCGCCTTGCCGCCAAGCAGGATTATGACGGCTTTTACAAAACGGAAATCGGATTGCGCAAAATGATGACCTATCCGCCGTTTTGCGATTTGTTTGTTATCGGTTTTTCCGGCGAGGACGAAAACAAAGTGCGTGTGGTAGCCAAGCTCTTTTTACAGAAGTTCAAGACCTTGGCGCAGGAAAGCTACGGCGATTTGAAATTTATCGTGTTAGGTCCGTTACAGCCCCGTGTGGCGAAAATCTGCAACCGCCACCGCTACCGTATGATTATCAAAGGCAAAAACACGGCTCGGTCAAGAGCACTCATTGCAGAGCTTTTGGTTGATTTCGGAAAAGCAACAGAATTTGGCGATGTGAGTATCTCGGCGGATATCAATCCCGAGAGCATACTATAAACGGAAAGGACTTGAACCGCCGAAACGGCGAACATTATGGCATTACGAAATATTATTACAAAAGACAATCCCATGCTCCGCAAGAAGAGCCGTCCCGTTGAAATTTTCGACGAGCGTTTGGCGCAGTTGATTGACGACATGAAGGACACCATGTACCATGCCGAGGGTGTCGGCTTGGCTGCGGTGCAGGTCGGTATTTTGCGCCGTATTGTGGTGATTGACTGCGGTGACGGCGTGTTGGAATTGGTCAACCCCGAAATCATCGAGGAAGAGGGCGAACAGCGTGAAATGGAAGGCTGTCTTTCTCTGCCCGGTGAAAGCGGACGCACCATGCGCCCCATGAGCGTAAAAGTAAAAGCGCAAAACCGCTACGGCAAATGGTTTTTCTATTCGGGCAGTGACCTCAAAGCCCGTGCCTTTTGCCATGAAATCGACCACTTGAACGGTCATCTTTATATTGACCGTTTAGCACCCGAAACGGATAACGAATAAGGAAGAATCTTTATGAAAATTGTTTTTATGGGTACCCCCGATTTTGCGGTGGATTGCTTGAAATCACTTGTCGAAAACGGACACGATGTGTGTTTGGCGATGAGTCAGCCCGACAAACCGCAGGGCAGAAAAATGGTTTTGACCGCTCCTGCCGTGAAAATTTGTGCGCAGGAATTGGGCATTGAAACCTATCAGCCGACCACTCTGCGGGATGGCGAAGCCACCAAACGCCTGCAACAGATTGCGCCCGATTTGATTGTGGTGGTTGCCTACGGTAAGATTATTCCGCAGGAGATTTTGGATATTCCGCCATATGGCTGTATCAATGTGCACGCCTCTCTTTTGCCGGAATTGCGTGGAGCCGCACCGATTCAGCGAAGTATTTTAGAGGGCAAAAAGGTGACGGGTGTCACCACCATGCGGTTGGATGCCGGTATGGATACGGGCGATGTTCTTTTGGTGAAAGAAACCGAGATTTTGCCGGATGAAACCTCGGGCGAGCTGTTTGACCGCTTGAAGGGAATGGGTGCCGAATTGCTCGTTGAAACCGTCAAGGGTTTGCAAAATGGCTCTGTTACGCCGCAAAAGCAGGATGAGAGCAAGGCAACCTATGCCGCTATGCTGGAAAAGAACATGGCTCCCGTTGATTGGAGCAAAAGCGCACAGCAGGTGCATGACCATATCCGTGGGCTTGACCCGTGGCCGGGTGCGTCCACTGTCATCAACGAAAAAACAGTCAAACTGTCGCAGTCGCATCTCGGACATCCGTGCGGCAAAGCGGCAGGCGAAGTGGTTAGCGCCGAAAAACAGTTGGAGGTGTGTTGCGGCGACGGCTGCACCGTGTTAATTGATACGCTTCAGGCGCAGGGCAAGAGCAAGCTTGCCGCACCCGATTTTCTGCGAGGTTTTAAGATTGAAAAAGGAACGGTCTTAGGGAAATAAGGGTAAATCGGAAGGAGAAAAGATGGGCTTATTTTATTATGATATTTACTATTTGATTTTAGTTGTTCCCATGATTGTGCTTTCCTTGATTGCACAGGCTATGGTGAAATCCGCTTTTAACAAACAGTCAAAGGTTTATGCGTCACGGGGCATCAACGGTGCGCAGGCGGCGGCAAGGGTGCTGTACCATTACGGCATCACCGATGTTCGGTTTGAAACCGTTTCGGGTAAGCTGTCCGACCATTATGACCCGAAGGTCAAGGTGATTCGCCTGTCGCAGGCGGTTGCAAATGGCACGAATGTTGCCGCCATCGGTGTGGCTTGCCATGAGGCAGGTCATGCGGCACAGCACGCCGAAAACTATTTGCCGATTCAAATTCGCAATGCGATTTTGCCCGTGTGCAATGTCGGCTCTGCCATTGGTCTGCCGCTGGCTATTCTCGGTTATTTTCTTGGCTTTGAGCCGTTGATTTCCATCGGATTGCTGCTTTACGGTTTGATTGCACTGTTTCAGCTTGTGACGCTTCCCGTGGAACTGAACGCAAGCCGACGGGCTATGAAGGTGATTGAAGAAACGGGAATGCTGACCCATGATGAATTGCCCGGCGCACGCAAGGTTCTGACTGCGGCGGCGATGACCTATATCACGGCGCTGTTGGTCACCTTGGCGAACCTTTTGCGCTTCGTATTACGCTTCAACAGGAGAGATTGATGAAGAAAACAGCCAGACAAATAGCTTTTGAAATTCTGAATAAAATCAATCGGGATGCTTCATACTCTAACTTGACCTTGGACAGTATGTTGAGCACCTCTGAATTGTCGGATTCGGACGCTTCTTTGGTCAGCGCCCTGGTTTACGGCGTGCTCGAACGCTCGCTGACGCTGGATTACTGTTTGTCCCGTCACTTGAAACAGCCCTTGAAAAAGCTCAAACCACAGGTGCTTACCGCCTTGCGTATGGGTACATATCAGTTGCTGTTCATGGATCGGATTCCGGCAAGCGCGGCGGTGAATGAGAGCGTTACGCTCGTGCGCAACAATGGCTGTTCCTTTGCCGGCGGCTTAACCAATGCGGTGCTGCGCAACATCAGCCGTGAGGGCTTGGTTTTGCCTGATGAAGCAGACCGAGAAGCTTATTTGTCCGTGAAATATTCGTTTCCGCTGTGGTTGGTTCGTCTGTGGATGGACGGCTACGGTGCGGAAAATGCCGAGGGGATTATGGCAAGCTGTATCGGCCGTCCGCCGTTGACGGTGCGTGTGAATACGCTTCGCACCGATGCCGCCCGACTCAAACAACGCTTACAGGAAGAGGGTATCGAGGTTTCGGATTCTGCGTGCGAAAACGCTTGGAATCTCGGGAAATGCGGCAGTATTGAAAAGTCGGTGAGCTTTCGTAAGGGCTTGTTCCATGTGCAGGATGCCGCATCACAGCTCTGTGCGGCGGCGCTTGACCCACAGCCGGGTGACACCGTGCTGGATTTGTGCTCCGCTCCCGGCGGAAAAGCGTTCACGGCGGCACAGCGCATGAACGACAGCGGAAAAATCATTTGCTGCGATATTCATTCTCATCGCTTGGCGCTGATTAAAGAGGGCGCTATTCGTTTGGGCTTGCAGTCGATTGATGTGGCATTGAACGATGCTTCAATGTTTAATGAACGGTTGCCTATGGCGGAACGGGTGCTTTGCGATGTGCCTTGCTCGGGGCTCGGAATTATTCGCCGCAAGCCCGAAGTCCGTTTTAAGGCTCCGTGTGAAGTTGACAAGTTGCCCGATTTAC
>DNXM01000053.1:13355-13992 GCA_003505905.1 Oscillospiraceae bacterium | reverse complement strand
CAGTATAATATTCTGAATTGTTCTGCCCGTTATGTGAAGGCAGGCGGTCGGTTGGTCTACTCCACCTGTGCACTCAATCCCAACGAAAATGAGGCGGTGGTGCAACGCTTTTTGCAGGAGCACGGCGATTTTTCGGCGGTTGAACCGACGGTCGGCGGAAAAAATTCTTTTGTTCGCAATCATACTTTGACCCTTATGCCGCATATCAATCGGACAGACGGGTTCTTTATTGCCGTTTTTGAAAGGAGCAAGGAAGCGTGAAGCAGGATATTAAATCCATGACACTCGATGAGCTTGCTGCGTTCTTTTCAACGCTTTCTCTGCCGTCCTTTCGTGCCAAGCAAGTTTGGCAATGGCTTCACCAAAAGGGCGTGATGGATTTTGCATCCATGACGAACCTTTCGAAAGATTTACGGGACAAGCTCAACGAAACCTGTTTGATTCCGGGGTGCGAAATTGAAAAAAAGTCCGTTTCGGCTCTCGACCCGACGGTGAAATACCTGTTCCGTCTGCATGACGGTGAGTTTATCGAAAGCGTGCTGATGAAGTACAAGTACGGCTATTCGCTGTGCGTTTCCACGCAGGTCGGTTGCCGAATGAACTGTGCTTTTTGTGCAACGGGTGCAGGCGGTTTTAT
>DNXM01000053.1:7971-13305 GCA_003505905.1 Oscillospiraceae bacterium | reverse complement strand
AAATCTGTCTGCAGGCGAAATCCTCAGTCAGATTCATGCGGCGCAAAACGATGAGAATATCCGTGTGTCGCACCTTGTGCTCATGGGTATGGGCGAGCCGATGGATAATTACGAGCAGGTTCTCCGCTTTCTTAACCTTGTTAACGATGAAAACGGATTAAATATCGGAATGCGCAACATTTCGCTTTCGACCTGCGGTGTGGTGCCGGGCATTGAAAAGTTAGAGCGTGAGAATCTGCAATTGACGCTTTCGGTTTCGCTTCATGCGCCGAACAACGAGATTCGCTCACCCTTGATGCCCATTAACCGCAAATATCCCGTGGAGGAATTGATGCGTGCGTGCCGCCATTATGCCGATGCGACCTCTCGCCGCATTTCGTACGAATATACCATGCTCGGCGGCGTGAACGATTCGGATGAATGTGCCAAAGAATTGGCAAGCCTCTTGAAAGGCACCTTGGCGCACATCAATTTAATTCCCGCAAACGATGTAACCGAAAGCGGGCTGAAATCCAGCTCACCCGAGCGGATTCGAGCCTTCGCCGATATTTTGGAAAAAGCAGGGCGAACCGTCACCGTCCGCCGCAGCTTGGGCGGCGACATTGATGCCTCCTGCGGTCAGTTGAGAAGCAAGCACATCAAAGCTTGATGATATAGAATCACGCCACGGAAAGGAGAATACACGGGGTTTTTCCCGTGCCGTGCACACGATGAAGATCACAGCGAAAACAGACAAAGGAATCGTTCGAACCAATAACCAGGACTCTTATGCGGCAGGTGAGCTGTCGGGAGGGGTCTCCTGGGCGGTGGTTTGTGACGGTATGGGCGGTGCTGCCGGCGGAAATGTCGCAAGCTCCGTTGCTGTTAAAACGATTTCCCGTGCCATTGATGACTGCTATCGGGACGGAATGAAGCCGCAGTCCATTTTGAATATGTTGGAGTCTGCCGTTCACCGTGCGAATGCCTGCCTGCTCGACATGGCAGAGCAGGACGAAAGCCTGAACGGAATGGGCACTACCTGCGTTATGGTGCTGGTGGCAAATTCGATTGCGTATATTGCTCATGTGGGCGACAGCCGTGCGTACATCGTTCAACGCAGCGGAACGCTTCGGCAAATCACCCGAGACCATTCCTATGTGCAGGATTTGGTGGAGCAGGGCAGTATCACGCAGGATGAGGCACGCACATATCCGGGCAAGAATATCATCACCCGAGCCGTCGGTGTCGGGGAAGACATTCGAGTAGATTTGGCTGAGGAAGCATTAGAAGAAGACGATGTGCTTTTGCTTTGCACCGATGGCTTGACAAACTTTGTCAGCGATGAAAAAATAGCAGAAATTATTATGGATTCCACTCACTTTGAATACGCCGAAAGGTTAGTCGAAACCGCCAACGAAAACGGCGGCGGCGATAACATTACGGTTGTAACCATTGCTTCATAAGGAGGGAACAGAACCATGGAAGATTATGTCGGAAAACGAATTGATGACCGTTATGAAATTCATGAGATTATCGGCGTCGGCGGTATGGCGTATGTCTACAAGGCCTATGACTGCATTGATGACCGAATTGTTGCCGTAAAGATTTTGCGGGAAGAGTACCTTGCCAACGAAGCGTTTCGCCGCAGATTCAAAAATGAATCGAAATATATTGCGGTTCTTTCTCACCCCAACATCGTAAAGGTGTATGATGTCAGCTTTGGGGATCGACTGCAATACATTGTCATGGAATACATTGAGGGCATCACCCTCAAAGAATATATTGAGCGTCAAAATGTCATTTCTCCGAAAGAGGCGGTGCATTTTCTGACGCAGATTCTGCGTGCGCTTCAGCACGCACACGATAAGGGCATTGTCCACCGTGACATTAAGCCGCAGAACATCATGCTGCTGCAAAACGGCACCATCAAGGTCACGGATTTCGGCATTGCCAGCTTCAGTCGCAGCGAAAGCCGCACGATTTCGGACGGTGCCATCGGCTCGGTGCATTACATCAGCCCCGAGCAGGCGAAGGGCGAGTTCACCGACGCAAAGGCGGACATCTATTCGGTCGGCGTGATGATGTATGAAATGCTTACGGGTCAATTGCCGTTTCAGGCGGATACGGCGGTGTCGGTCGCTTTGATGCAGGTGAACGATGAAGCGGTTGCACCGAGGAATGTCAACGGCAATATCCCGATTGGCTTGGAGCAAATCACCATGCGTGCCATGCAGAAGGACCCGAAGCTTCGTTATCAGTCGGCGGCGGAAATGCTGCTCGATTTGGATGAATTCAAGCGCAATCCGTCCATCAAATTTGATTATTCTTATTTTGTCGACAACGAGCCGACGAAATATATTGACCGCACGATGACCTCCAACACGCCCTTTGTTCGGGAAGATTCTCCGAGCGAATCAGAGGAGGACGGCGATTCAGTCATTGACGATGAAGAGGCGGCACGCAACAAAAAGCTGATTCCCATTCTCACGGGCGTTGTAGCCGGTTTGGCGGCGGTTTCGGTGCTGATTGCGGCATATCTGTTCCTGTTCACCGATGTGATGAAGTCGAACAAGCTGGAAGTGCCGAACTTTATCAACAAAAACTATGAAACCGAAATTGTCGGCAATGATGCTTACAAGGCTTTCAAGATTGAGCCGGTTTACGAATATGATTCGGATGCGCCTTACGGTGTTGTTGTTAAGCAGGACCCCGAAAAGGGTAAACGGGTCAAGGTCGGTCAGACCATCACCGTCACGGTCAACCAAAATCAAAAGAAGATTCCCGTTCCCGATGTTTACGGGCAAAAATATGTGGATGCCAATGAAACGCTCAAGGCGGCAGGCTTCAGCACAAAATACGAAATGAAATACGATGCAACGGCAGAGGAAGGCACGGTTGTGAGCACTTCACCGGAGCGTGAGCAGGAGGCGCTGCTCGGTTCGGAAATCATCATTTATGTTGCAACACTCACCGATAAAGAGGCGGTACTTGCGCCGAATGTGGTCGGCTACTCCGAAAACGATGCAAGAGATATGCTGAAATCCGTTGATTTGTCAGTCGGCACGATTACCCAGCGGGACGATTCCGCCGCCGCAGGCACGGTGCTTGAACAGATTCCCGCCGAGGGCGAGCAGGTGCATCCGGGTGAATCCGTTGATTTGATTGTCAGCACGGGAAAAGCACCGAGTGTGGCAACCTCCATTTCCGTTAAGCTGCCTTATGTTACCGGTTCGGATACGGGCACACTCAAGGCTTATTTGAACTCGGTTGCGTTTGCAACCGAAGAGGTTTTGCTCAACGGCGGCACTTACAACATTGCCGTTGGCGGTTCGGGTAAGTCCGACAAACTCATTGTCAAGGTTGACAACAAAGATATCTACAGCTGTACCATCAATTTTACGACCGATCCCGTTGCGTTGAGTGATGTATCCACCATTGAAGACGATTACAAAAATTCGTTTTATTACGGTGCTTCCGCAAGTATTCCGAGCGTGGAAGGCATGACACTTGAAAAAGCGAAAGCAACGCTCAAGGCTTCCGGCTTCGTCAACATTACGGTCAATTACGACAACACGCTTGATAGCAAGAAAATCGGCAAGGTTTTGTCGCAGAATCCCGATGTTACGGGTCTTGACCGATTCAAGCGCTACACCACGGATACGGAAATCGTTCTTACCGTGGGCAAAGGGGTTCTCTCATGAACCGAGTGGAAGGATTATTATTGAAGGGTATCGGCGGCTTCTACTATGTGGAAGCCGCCAATGCCGTATACGAATGCAAAGCCAAGGGGATTCACCGCCGCCGCAAAATTACGCCGCTTGCAGGTGACCGGGTGACTGTTACCGTCAACGAAGAAGGTTACTGTTCCTTGGATGAAATCCACGAGCGAAAAAATATGCTCAATCGTCCGCCTGTGGCGAATGTGGACAAGCTTTTTATTTTGGCATCCACCTGCGAGCCGCAGCCGAGTGCATTTGTCATTGATAAGCTCACTGCCATTGTGCAGGATAAGGGGATTGACTGCGCCGTTGTGTTCACAAAAACCGACCTTGCACCTGCCGATGAATGGATTGCGATTTACCGGAAAGCCGGCTTTGAGGTGTTTGCGGTTTCTGCCGAATCCGATGAAGGGCTTGCTGAACTGAAAGCGGCGATGAACGGAAAAATCTGCGTTTTGTGCGGCAATTCAGGGGTTGGAAAATCGACCTTGCTCAACCGACTGTATCCGAATCTTTGCCTGGAAACGGGTGAAATCAGCGAAAAGCTCGGTCGTGGTCGGCACACCACCCGTCAGGTGGAGCTGTATCGGGTCGGGGACGGCTACATCGCCGACACACCCGGCTTTGCCTCGATTGATTTGGACGGGGAGGAGCACATCATCAAAGAAAATCTGCCGTTTGCGTTCCGTGAATTTTTGCCCTATCTCGGCAAATGCCGGTTCACAAGCTGTACCCATGTGTCGGAAAAAGGCTGTCTGATTTGTCAGGCGGTGGAGGACGGCGAAATTATGCCGACCAGACACGAGAGCTATGTCGCTTTGTATAACGAAGCCAAAAATATTAAGGATTGGGAGCTTAACAAAAAATAACCGAGAGGCGAAGCCGTGCATATCACGGCAGAGAAGCGCCGTAACTCGCCGAAAAAATCCCGAGCTTTTGTGCGCATGAAGGAATATGCTCACAAACAGCTCGGGATAAATTGTGTTATAGGTTGTTTTGTATGTCGTTTGCGGTAACAAAAATCGGCGAAAGCTCTTCGATTGGCGGTTCGGTACTGCATAGAGAAAGGGAATGCCCGGTCAGCAAAACCGTTTGCCCGAACAGTGTCATACCTCGAACGGTTATCGGTTGCTGCTCGATGAGCGGAATAACCGAAAAGCTTTGCAGCGGAATGCTCAATCCGAGCCCGACCGCTTTTATTGCGCTTTCCTTGAGGGTCCACAGCTGAAAAAAGCGTTCGCTCTTATTGCTCTCATTCCTGTTCAGCCATTCCGATTCGTCTTGGGTGAAGATGCGTTTCGCCAAATCAAAATGACGGGGGTCGATTTGTTCCACATCAACGCCGACTGTTCCGTCACCGATGGCTAACGCAATGTAATCACCGCTGTGCGAAAGGTTGAAGGATGAACCTTGTCCGGGTAAAAACGGTTTTCCGCATTCGTTGTATTTCAATTCGTCCTCTCGGATATTCAGCACATAATCAATCAGCGCACCGGCGCCGATGCATCGCAATCGGTCGTCACGGCTGCGAAAACGATTGGCCCGTTCCATGCGCTTCGGAAAGCGGAGGCACACATTGTTACGGATTTCGCCTGCCTGCGCAAGCGTGAGCAAATAAAGCTTTGTCACGGTATCT
>DNXM01000053.1:1034-7928 GCA_003505905.1 Oscillospiraceae bacterium | reverse complement strand
AGTGCGGCTGAACCGTATTATAGCATATTGCCCGAAATGTTTCAAGAAAAGCAAACGGTTCGGTTTACAACGGAAAGAATCTATGCTATAATGATAAAGCATCTTGTAAAAAGAAAGGTTTTTATTATGTTGTTCTTGAAATTTCGCAAGCTTCTCTCGTTCATTACCTCGATTGTTGTGTTTTTGTGCGGCGGCGTTCCCACGGTGCCGAACAATGTGACGAAGGATTCCTATGTCGGCTTAAAAAATGTTTATGCGGATTACTTTGATATCGGTACCTGCATCAATTCCTCCTATTGCGATGATAAGGAGCTGGCTGATTTTATCCTTAAAAACTTTTCCTCGGTTACGCCCGAATGGGAAATGAAGATGGTTACCGTGCATCCTGCCGATAATGAATGGTATTTAGAGGGCATGGATCGCATTGCCAATTTTTGCCGTGAGCATGGCTTGAAGCTGCGTGCGCATACGCTTGTTTGGGCAGAGCAGTATAACTGGATGCTGTACGATGATGAAGGAAACTTTGTCGATAAAGAGGTTTTTTATCAACGCCAGTATGAATACTTTGAGAAGATTATGACCACCTATGCCGATGTCGTGTCTGTTTGGGATGTTGTCAATGAGCCGTTCGGTTTTGACTTGGCTTCGGGTGAATTTAAGCAGAGTGATTTGTATACCCTTTGCGGTGAAGAATACATTGAGCGTGCCTTTTTGGATGCTCGCAAGATTTTGCCCGATGCTACACTTGTGCTCAATGAATGCGGCTTGGCAAAGAACATCACCAAGCAGGGCTACTTGCTCAAATGGCTCAAGATTTGGCAGAAAAAGGGAATCCCGATTGATGCCGTCGGCATTCAGGGTCACAGCAACACCGTGTCCGAAAACGAAACGCCCGAGCGTTTGGAAGCGGTGATTGTTGCTTTGGAAGCGGCAGGCGTCAAGGATATTCAAATTACGGAAATTGATATGTCGCTCTATTTTGACCGTACGGATAAGACTTATCCGCTTGAGGATTGGGTGCGTAATTATCAAACGCTTAAATACAAGCATCTGTTCCGTGTTCTGCGTCGTCATTCCGATGTCATATCCTCGGTTTCGTTTTGGGGACCGGATGACGGACATTCCTGTTTGACGGTCAATGGAGAGTTGGATGAGCCATTGCTGTTTGACCGCAATCTTTTGCCGAAGGCCGGCTATTACGCCATCACCGATTTTTAGTAAATGCAGCTGATGAAAGGCGGGATACCGTGAACGCTTTCGCTCTTTTCATGTCCTTCCTCATTTCGATGACCTCGCTGTTCAGCGGATGGATTTCCACAGGAAACCCAAAAGCGGAGAAGGATGATTTTGTGCCCGTTGTGCGCTTTGTGGCAACGAGTGACACTCATGTAAAAACTTACGGCGACACTGCCTGCCGCCGTATTGCAAAGCTTATGAAGTCCGCTTACCGGCTTGCCCGGGAGGATTCCGATTACAAGCAAGTGGACGCATTTCTGTTCAACGGTGACATGACCAATCACGGTCAAACCTACCAGTATCAGGCGTTTACCGCTTATACCAAGGCCAACCTTCAGGGTGACACAAAGTGCCTCGGCATTGTTGCCAAGTCGCATGACAGCAGTAAGCTGGACGGAGAAGCCTTGGATTACTTCAAAAAGGTCAGCGGACAGGCGACGACCGATTATCATGAGGTGATGAACGGCTTCCACTTTATCGGCATCTCCGCTTCCGGGACGGATAAGCATTACACCGATGAGCAGGTGCAATGGCTGGACAATCAGCTTGCTCAGGCGGCGAGAGATGGCGGCAAAGACAAACAGATTTTTGTGCTTCAGCATGAACACGTGCGCAACACCGTGTTCGGCAGCTCCGATGTTGACGGCTGGGGCATGACCACCTTCACCGATGTGCTCAAAAAGTATCCGCAGGTTATCCATATTTCGGGTCACTCTCATTATCCCGCCAACGACCCCCNNNNCCATTTGGCAGGGCGATTTTACGGCAATCAACGACGGTGGCTTGGCTTATTATGAATTGACGGTGGACGGTGAAAACAAAATTCACCCCGATGACAGTGACTGCATGGCGCAGGCGTTGTTTATTGAAGTGGATGCAAACAATCGTGTGCTTGTTCGGGTGTATGATGTAACGGACAGTTGTTTTATCAAGACATACCTCATCGACAACAAGAATCAACCGAACAAGTATTCTCATATCGCCCGTGCCGCAGATGCGGCGAAGAATCCGCCTGCATTCCCGGCAGACGCAAGCTTGTCGGTGAAAAAAACGGGGAGCGGCTATTGTTTCACCGCACCGCAGGCAACCGCTTACGGCGAAGACGAGGTGTTTGTCTACCGTTTGACGGTGACGGATGCCGAAGGCAAAGCGTTGGTTTGTGACACGATGCTGTCGGATTATTACCGTGCCTTTTCGGCAGACACTGTGTCGTTTAAAACAGATAAGCCGAATGCTTCCGGGCGTTGCTGTGCAACCGTTGTTGCAGAAGATGTTTGGGGCGTTCAGAGCAAACCGATTACCGTGTATTTTGATGTCTGAGTGAAAGCTCACGACAAGAAAGGATAAACAGACCATGAAAAAAAGATTGATTGCACTTCTTCTTTGTGTTGCCCTTGTTCTTACGGGCGGCAGTATGACCGCTTTTGCGGCAGAGGAGTATTCCGCTTCCGAGCAGGTACTCTACCGTGTCGGCGAAAAGGCGATTCAGGGCATTGTCGGCGGCATTGCCGCTCTTGTTCCGACACCCTATAGCTGGCAGACGGAAAAGCAGTACAAGAAAACCCACGATTTTTCCTTGAACACCTATGGCTTCAACGATTCTTATCCGTCCACACCCTGCTGGTCGGTCGGTTATAGCAGCCGTTCGCTCCAAACGGGCAGAGAGCTGGTTGACGAGTGCTATGTCGGCGGCAGTCTTGCGGTTGACAAAAAGCTTGCAACAAATGTTTACGATGACCAAAGGGTACGCACCGTTGCCATGAGTGACGGCAGAGGAATCACGGTTTTTGCAAGCTTGGATGCGTTCGGTCTTGCCAATTCCGAGGTTCAGAAGATTCGGGGAATGCTTGCCTCATATGCGAAAGCAAACAATATTAAGTCTATTAACATCTCCACCCTGCATCAGCACAGCTGTGTGGATACCTACGGCATGAACGGTGACCTGCTCAACGCCTTTTTCTTGGGCGGCATCCGCAACCTGCTCGGTCTCAAAAACCCGAGCGGTCAGAACGAAGCGTTTATGAACAACCTTTACACCAAGGTTCAGGAATCCGTTAAGGAAGCGGTTTCCAACATGAAGCAGGGCAAGCTGTATTACGGCAACATTGATATTTCCGAATACATCCGTGACAAGCGTGACCCGCAGGTTATTGACGGCAACATGAACCGCCTTCGTTTCGTTCCCAACGGCGGCGGCAGAGAAATTTGGCTGATTAACCAAGCTATCCACTGTGTCGGCTTGGGTGCCGCAGGTCGCAATGTTACGGGTGACTATCCGTACTATATGGAAAAATATATCAACGAAAAGGGCAATGCCGATTTTATTCTCATTCAGGTTGCGGAGCTTGCGATTTCTTCGCAGTATGAACCCATTGACAAGCTTCCTGTCGACCAAAACCTTGTTGCCATCGGCGGCGATGGCTATGCCAGATTGGCTCTTTTCGGCGAAGCACTCGGCAAAAAGGCTTGCGCCATCCAAGACAGCGAAGAGCTGACTCCGTCAATTGATTACGCTTCGCAGGCGTTCACCGTCAACACGGAGAATAATATTTTGTTACTTGCTGCAAAGTGCGGCTTGCTCACAAACACGATTGTTCGTGCCGGCATCGGCAAATACAAGGTTGTCAGTGAAGTCGGCTTTGTTCAGTTTGGCAATCGCATTGCGGTTGTTATTGCACCCGGTGAGCTTGCCGCAGAGATTGCCTACGGCGGTGCTATGCGTGCCTCCGAATCCTGGACCGGCACAAGCTGGAACTTCCCGTCCTTCAAAGATACGATGAAGGATAAGAAGGTGCTCGTTTTCGGCTTGACCAACGACCAAATCGGCTATATGCTGACCGATAACAGCTGGCACTCCTTCCTTTGCGAGAACGAGGAAATCGTGGCTGCGGGTTCGACCGCAGGCTCCGAATTCACGGCGGCATTCTATGCACTCTACCGCAACTTGCCGGTTTCTCAACCAAGACCCCAATAATCCGAAACAACAAATATTCCGCCGACACGAATCTGTCGGCGGACTTTTTTAGGTGATATGATGTCTTTGATTACAATTAAACTGACTTCGTTTTTTTTGAGCATTGTTCTGTTCTTATCCTCCATTCCGATGCTGCTCAACGGCACAAGTGTTGTTGACATCACGGTCGATACCACCAAGCAGGGAAGTGAAGTTCCCAACATTGTCAGTAACCTCAACCAGTGGTCACTCAGTTCATTCCTTTCGCCCACAAAGCCAAAAGACAACAATATTTACGATTTTGTTCAGTATGTTCAGCTCATGCAGTGCACAGGCGGCACGGCGGAGCGTGATTTGTTCGTTGACCCATACGACACAACGACTTTGACCGATTACGACTTTTCCAAATTGATTCGCAGCTGTCGTGGTGTTCTCTCGATGGGCGCCAAGCCGTTGCTCAAGCTCGGCGGTGTTCCGCTGAAATTCACGAGCGACTACAAAATGGGCGGCTTTGATATGAATGTCTATCCGCCGGACGATTATCAGCAGTATTATATCTACATCCGTGCCGTGATTCAAGCTCTTGTCGATGAATTCGGTTTGGAGGAGGTTCGGTCATGGCGCTTTGGCTGTATGACCGAATGCGAAAACGGCGATTGGTTCATGGCGAAAAGCGGTGACCCGAAGGAAAGCTGCGAGGCATTCTGCAAGCTCTATGATTACACGGTACAGGCGGTTCTTGATGTGCTCGGCGATAAGGCATTCATCGGCGCTCACACCATGGCGGTGACCGAAGGGCTGTGGGATGAGCGTGATTTTATCCGCCATGTCGCACAGGGTACCAACTACGCAAATGGCAAAAAAGGAACGCACATTGATTACATTTCCGCCTCCTTTTATGATTCAAAGCCCGGAAAGTATACCGGTGGCTATACGCTCCCGAAGACAATCAAGCATTTGCGAAAAGCTGCCGAAAAGTACGGCTTGACGAACTTGATTTACGGTGTTGATGAAGGCCGTATTTTGGCAGGAAACACCCGAGGCTCCAACGATGATGCGCTGTGGAGTCGCACGGTTGGCTATACTTGGCAGGGTGCGTATGACGCAAGACTATTTAAGCAGGGCATTGATAACGGCTTGGATTATTTTTCTTCGTGGGGTTGGTTGAGCGACGCAATCAGCGGTTATCCGACCGTGAGCTACCACATTGCGAACAACCTTTACAAGTTTGCGGGAAGCAAAAAAGTTGAAACGGTTGTTGCGGCGGCTAAGGCGGAACACGGAGCCGAGTTCGACTGCCTTTCAGTGTATAATGAACAAACCCAAACCGTTCGGTTGATGATTTACAACTACAAAAACGATGTGAATTATCAAACGCCTGCCGAGGTATCTTTGTCGGTGAAAATGCCGCAGTTTGCGGGAAAACAAATTCAAATCGTTCGCAGCAGTGTTAACGATGACTGCAACTTCTTTGATGAATGGATGAAGGACCGCAAGACCTACAACATTACCGATAAGACGGCAAGCTGGTCACCGGATGACCCTTGCTTGGATACAACCGTCACGCTGGAGGATTTCACGGCCCGTCAGATTTACCAAAGGGATTTGCGTGCTAAATATGCGGAATGTGCCAAGCTGACCCCTGTCACCTCAACGCAAACGCTTTCCTCCGACACATGGCAGACAAGCATTACCTTGGGTGGAAGTGAAGTTGTATTTTATGAGATTTCACTTGCCAAACAGCCCGTATAATTCAAAAGCCACAGTCTTCTCTGCGAAGCTGTGGCTCGTTTTATTCGGATAAACTGATGATTCTTTGCTTGGCGATGTATCGGAGCACATGAAGTCGATTGCCGTCTTGGTCGGTGAGCGGCTCAATAGAAAAACTTTCGGGCTGATACAGGTATTGCAGGGCGATTAGGTCATAAATGAAAGCGCCTTTTTCGTTTCGCTCTTTTGATAATTCTACGAAACGCTTGCAAAAACGGTGCAGAAGCGAGTTTCCCTTGTTTTCAATGCCGTAAAAATCACACAGCGGATGGTGGCAGGTGTCGAGCGTTGCAATCACATGGGGGTATTTCACGCTTGCGGCAAAGGCGTCCGTATCCATGCCGTGGTTGAATTCGTAGCCCATGTAGTTGGGGGCTTCGCTGATATTTCCCGCCATTAAAACAAGCGGAAGGGTTGGGTTCTTTTCCATGATCCGCTGCGTTACGGTGCAGGGACCCAAGCTGACCAAAACGGAATTCGGCGAGATGGTGTCCACCCAAGCATCGAATGAAACGACGCTTTCAGACGGTTCGTATTCCGCCGGCAGGATGTCACCAATACCGTCATTGCCGTGAATATCCTTCAAAAATTCGCCGCTTTGCGGCACGGAAGCAGTGTCGACAATGCGTACCTTGTTTTTTCTGCCGTCAAAATGGTACAGAATACGGTGCGCATTCCGTTGGGATACATCAAGCGGAACATTTCCTCCGATGGGAACAAGGTCGATTTGCCCGAACCGCTCGCTGTTTTGCAGCAAAAAGGCGGTGGCGGCGGCATCATCCAAGCCATAGTCGCAAAGCATAATCACATTTGTTTTGTCCATGTTGTCGGTGTATCCTTTCACTGAAATTGAGGAACAACAACTATTGTAACAGGTTCGTCGCATTTTGCAAGCAATTTTTGTCGAGAAAAGAAAAGCTCCGCATTCGGTTTCC
>DNXM01000053.1:161-1004 GCA_003505905.1 Oscillospiraceae bacterium | reverse complement strand
TTTCTTATTCTGCGTCTAACAGCTCATTGGGCTTAATGCCAAACACACGGCAGAAAGCCAAAATTTCAATGTCGGTTACGAAACGCTTTCCGCATTCAATGCGCTGAATTGCGTTTTTGTCAATGTCGAGATTGATAATTTGTAACTTTTCCGCCAATTGTCTTTGACTGCACTTGGGCTTCATTTGCATACGCAGTTCCGCAATCTTTTTGCCGCAAAAGTTGTTTCTGTGCTCGCTTTCGTTTTTGTTTTTGAACATCGTTTTTCACCTTACCTTTACACTTACGGGTTCATGTATATTGTACGACAATTGTGTAACATATTTGACACCTATCATGTATCATATTGAAAAATTTTTTCAAAAAGCCTACAAAAACAAGAATAATCTGTAAACTTTCACAAAAAAACGGAATTTGCGGGCGGCTTGAGCGGAAAACCGAACTTGGTTGATTTTGTTTTTTGCTTTTTTCGGCGGCTTTTGCATATTCTGAAAACTGCGGTTAAGAATAACAGCGCCAAGAAATTTTAGTGAAAGAGGAGTTTGGTAGGGTATGAAGGCAACCGGAATAGTCCGAAGAATAGACGACCTCGGTCGTGTTGTAATTCCGAAAGAAATTCGTCGCACGATGCGCATTCGGGAAGGTGACCCTTTGGAAATTTACACAGCGGCAGACGGTGAAGTGATTTTCAAGAAGTATTCGCCTGTCGGCGAGCTTTCTCCGCTTACGGCGCAGTATGCGGAGGTGTTGCACCGCAGCACCAATCAACCGGTTTTGATTTTTGACCGAGATAAGGTGATTGCCTGCGCCGGCATTTCCAAAAAGGAAGTGCTGGACCGCAGAT
>DNXM01000053.1:0-154 GCA_003505905.1 Oscillospiraceae bacterium | reverse complement strand
CGCAGACTGTCGCAGGAGCTGGAGGATTATATGGAAAGGCGTGAAAGCTATCTGTTCAAGGACGGAGCGGCGCCGCTTATTCCGGCACCCGGTGTGGAGCGCAACGCCGCTATTGCCACGCCGATTCTTGCAGCAGGAGATGTGGCAGGTGCCG
>DNXM01000100.1:12023-19105 GCA_003505905.1 Oscillospiraceae bacterium | reverse complement strand
AGGCTCACCGATGGTGAGGGTAAAGGAGTTGGCAAAATCATATTCAACCCCGTCTACGTCATAATAAAGACCGCAAACGGTTATACTGCCGCATTCTTGAATGAAACTAACGGTTTCGGCATCCAACGCTTCCGTCTTTGAGGAGAACGGTTCGTTCCCATCTCCAAGGCTGAGGGATAGCAGTGTTTCATCGGAATCATAAAGATCTGCATAAATGATTTCATCGGTAAAGGAAATCGTAAGGGTTGCCGTACCGTCGTTGTTGAGGGTTGCCGTGAAGGCATCCGAGGTGAAGCCGATGCCCTCACCTGCACTTGCGATTGCACCCAAGGGCACAACCGAGAGCACCATACACAGTGCGAGCAGGATACTTAACAGTTTTTTCTTCATAAGCATTTCTCCTTTTGTATGATTTAACTCATTTTATTACACTATCCTAACATAGTCAATAGGTGACGGAAGGTTAAAATGTGCAAGTTATTATGCAGAATAAAAAAATTCTGCATAAATTAGCGTGTTTTTTTTTGAATATTGGCAAAAACAATCCCTCGCAATTTGTTGCTTTTGACGGCTTTTCTCTGTATTTCCTGCCGGTATTTGTGGATTCTGCTTGATTTTCGTAAAAGTTATATTGTACTCTTATCCGTACGAAGCAAAGAAAAAATAATGAAAAGGAGAGCTTTTGTTCGCCTCTGACACAGGAGGAAGCCCTGCTTTACCGAGCACAAAAGCATTTTTTATGCCTGCGGATTTGAAAATAAAAAGGTCACCTCTAATCATTCAGCACAAGGCGATCTGTGAGAGATTTTTTCGTCAGATGATACAGAAATTCGAGGGAATCCTTTGTGTATTGTCGAGAATTTTTGTGAAATATGGCGGAAATAATCGCCGCAGATTCGACCATGAAGAATGATTAGAGGCGACCCGAAGAAAAAAGCCTATGAATTTCTCTGATTATTTGATATAATGTATGAGAAATTCACGGATGCCGAAAAGAAAGAGTTTATGAATAGTTTTATTGAAAGAATAGAAATCTATCCCGAACCTCTTTCGGACGGCAGAATTCTTAAAAGCATTAAGTTCAAATTCCCCGTTACTTTCGGTGACGGGGATGGTCCTGAACTTTTCTTGGACGAAAAAATCACTGTTGAAACGGTGATTTTGATGTCTAAAGCGCACGCCGGTCAAGGATAATGCTTAACGGTCATGGATGAGTTTATGTTGCAACGATAATGCAACGAAAACAAATATGTTGCATTTACGACGCATTTATCCTATAATATAGTAAAAAATGCGGGAGGAATAGCGATGAAGGAAACAAGAATTCTTGAATACAAATCCGAGTTGACGAATTCTTTTTTGAAAACAGTCAGCGCTTTTTCGAATTTCGGAACAGGGAAAATCTTATTCGGAGTAGCAGAGGACGGAAAGATTCTCGGCATGAATGACCCGGACCAAAGCTGCCTTGCTATCGAAAACAAAATAAATGATTCCATATCTCCGAAGCCGGATTATTCCCTTTCTGTCAACCGATTCAATAATGTAATAACTCTTGAAGTGAAAGAGGGTAAATATAAGCCTTACCTTTACAAAGGTAAAGCATATCGCAGAAGCGACACTGCTTCAATAGAGGTAGATCAGATAGAGTTAAAACGACTTACGCTTGAAGGAAGTAATCTGTATTTTGAATCCTTGGCAAGTAATGACGGTAATATGACATTTTTCGAGCTTGAAAAAAAGCTTGTCGAACAGCTTGGAATTGCAAAGCTTTCAGATGATACGCTTCGTACTTTGGGACTGTATACAAAAGACGGTCAGCTTAATAACGCAGCCTCGTTATTATCCGATGCAAACGGTTTTTCCGGAATTGATGTTGCGCGTTTCGGCAATTCAATTGACGAAATAATGGACAGAGAAAGCTTTGTTAATATTTCTGTTCTGAAACAATATGACAGGGCTGTCATGATGTATAGAAGATACTATCAATATGAGCAAATAAAAGGTATTGAGAGAAATATAGTGGAAAAAGTGCCGGAAAAAGCTTTTCGAGAGGCTGTGGCAAATGCTTTAGTACACAGAACATGGGATATAAATGCAAATATTAGAATTTCTATGTTTGAAGATAAAATAGAGATATCCTCACCGGGAGGTTTGCCGAGAGGGATAAGCCCCGAGGAATACCTGAACGGAAACCTTTCAACATTAAGGAATCCCGTGCTGGGAAATGTGTTTTTTCGGTTGCAGTATATTGAAATGTTCGGTACCGGAATAAAAAGAATTGTTTCTGCGTATGAGAATTTTCAACGAAAGCCGAAATTTGATATCAAAGAAAATTCAATCACGGTTGTGCTGCCTACCTTGACATCCGCTATGTCCGTTACATCGGCCGGAAAGAAGGTTTTGGAGCTTCTTGACGGAGAAATTCGATACAGCAGCAGTGAAATCGCCGAAAGGATGAATTGGAGTAAAGACAAAACAATCCGTATATTGAATGTTATGGTTAAGTCCGGTTACATCAATAAGTTCGGAATCGGTCGAAGCACAAAATATTCAAAAAAATAGGAAGATAATCGGTGAATTAAATGGAAGAAAAAATCAGTTTGGAAGTGCTCCGAAGCCAAATGCTGCTTGAGGGCGCAAAGCAGGAGATTCGTGCCTGCAACGAAATCAGCGAGCCGTTTGGCTTGCGGCTCAACGAAGAAGAAATCCAAGACCTTGCCGAGTGCCGCAACGATTCGTTGAAAGCGTCGGGGCGCATCGAATTTGAAGGCGGAATTTTGCCAAAGCTGATTCATGCTTTTTGCGACTCGCCCTATTTGAGCCAATCAAATTATGCCGACACCTTGGCGCAATTACAGGAAGCGTTTTACTATTATAAAACCGAATCGTGCGACGAGTATACAGACGATGAATTGATTGAATTTATGGTGGAAGTGTTCAACGGCAGAGCGCAGGGCAGTGCGGAATATCTCATCGGCACATCGCTGTTTGACCTGTGCCGTTACGCAAGGGAAGGCTATGACCCGAACGATGCAGACGGGATTGGTGATTTGTTTTGAGTGAGTTAGCCTTATTCGAGGACTGCCCGCAGGAGGAACGGCAACGGTTCTTGCAAAAAGCATGGGAGCTTTTGCGTGCGCAAGCGAAAAAATACAATGGGCTTGACAGCACTTCCATGACCGAGGAGCGAGTGCGGGATTTGCTTGAATCCATTCTTTTTTCGCTGGCGGTTCTTGCCGAAAAAGACGGGCTTTCCGCACAAGCAATGTCGGAGCGGGATTTTTCACAGTTGCTTGTACAAGGTCAGACTTTGCTGGAGGAAAAACGAAAAGCGGCGCAGACCCAATGGAGTCGAATTTGTTTGGAAGCGCCGAACTTCGGAAATGTTTTTTTCAACGAAACAATCAAAAGCGTCGGCGGATTTTTCAAGCTCTACGATGTTTATTATCAAGCGCATCAAATTCCGTGCAGCATTGACTATCCGCTGATGAAATCGGTGCCGGAGAGCATGAAGGGCGTTTGTTACATAGAACGGTATTTAGAATGTATCTCGCTCGAAGTGCGCTTTCTCAACCGCATCGGTGCGGAAAATGTGCTTGCGTTTTTTCAAAAAAGCGTGCCTGATTATCGGGAAAGTTATATGAATCTGTGCGAAAATGTGTTTACGAATCTGCTTGGCAAAGCATTGCTCGGGCATGGACTTGAGCCGATTGCGATGAGCGAGGAAGAAAACAAACAGCTTTGGGAAATGTTCCTCGGCAAAGAGGAGGACGAGGTGATGCGGATTTTGAAAGTATCTGCCCCTGCATGGCTGAATCAGCTCGGCTACAACCGGGATGAGCAGGAGTATTTTTCCGAAATCATCGAATCCATTGCATTTCGAATCAATCACTTGAATTGTGCCGAAGCACTTTCAAATGTATTTTTGCCGTAGGGACAGGAGGCTTGTCTGATGAAAAAGACGGTATCGGTTTGTGTGGCAATTTTGCTTGCTTTGTTTCCGCTTGTTTTGTCGGCATCGGCAACACAACAGGCGAATGTTGCGGCGAAGTTTACCGGTCGGCTCGGTGGAATGAGCGTTGCGGATTTTCGCCGGTTTGCGGATTTGTCGGGCGGAAACTTGATTTTTCACACTGAAGAAAACGATGACCGCACCATCGTGTGCGACTGTACGGGTGATTTGTATTTTGACAAAATGATTCCCGGTCGCACCTACACCGTCACCTTTGAATTTGCACCTGCCCCGGGTTATGCGTTTGCCGATGAAGTGACGGAGGAGAATGCGAATTTCACCTGCGAAGAAGGCAGTGAAATCGTGTGGGTGCGTTTGGTTCGGGGCAATCAGGGCGAAACATACCTTTCCGTTTGCGAAAAGGTGTGCGTGCCCGGCACTTGGTGGGAGCGAATCATCGGGAAAGTTTCCGATTGGATTTTGCGAATAAAAGCATGGAGCTTGTATTGATTGGCAGGATGAAAACATGAAGGAAAAACAGTCAACGGCGCATCTTGAAATGATAATTGCCATGCTGATTTTCGGCACGGTCGGCATTTTTCGGCGCTGTATACCGCTGTCATCCGCTTTGCTTGCGTGCAGTCGAGGCGTTCTCGGCGCAGGCTTTTTGGCAGGCTTTGTAAAACTGAAAAAACAAAAGCTGTTCCACGGAATCGGCGGCAAAAACACGGCATTTTTGGTGTTGACGGGTGCTGTCATCGGGGCAAATTGGATGCTGCTGTTCGAAGCGTACCGCTGCACAAGCGTAGCCACGGCAACGCTTTGCTATTATATGCAGCCGACAATTGTGCTGTTGGTTTCGCCCTTGCTGTTTCGGGAACGGTTGACGCTCAAAAAGATGCTTTGTGCTTTGGCGGCACTCGGCGGTATGGTGATGGTGTCAGGCGTTGCAGACAGCAAAAAACCGACGGGTGACGATATCAGCGGCATTCTGTTCGGCTTGGGTGCGGCGGCGCTGTATGCGCTGGCGGTCATATTGAACAAGAAAATTTCCGTGGACGATGCGTATGGAAAAACCGTCATTCAGTTGCTTTCCGCTTCCGCAGTGCTGCTGCCGTATCTGCTTTTGACCGATGGCTTCACGGCGGTTTCGCTTTCGCCGTTTTCGGTGCTGTTGCTTGTCTTGGTCGGCGTGGTGCACACGGGCATTGCCTATGCGCTGTACTTTGCGGGCATGAAAAAGCTCCAAGCGCAGTCCGTTGCGATGTTGAGCTATATCGACCCCGTGTCGGCTTTGATTTTGTCGGCACTTATCCTGCACGAGCGTTTGACGCTTTTCGGTCTGCTCGGTGCGGTGTTGATTATCGGGTCGGCGTTTGTCAGCGAACTGAATTTCAAACAAAAGAAAATCGGTTAAGCAAGTGCCGTCAATAAAAAACATTCCCGACCATTCGTCGAATCTCGGCAACATATGTTGCGTGAAAACGGCGAGCATGGTCGGGAATCCTTTATTTAAGTTGAAAAACGGATGTAAAAATCCGTTGGGTCAACCGAGCATTTTGTGAAACAGCTTTTTCAAGCCGAATTTGTGGCACAACAGCATACCGAATACGGCACCGACCACAGCCTGCGCAATTTGATAGGGCAGTTTCACAACGGCAATGCCGCTGTTTTGCGCCAAAGCCTCTTGATTGACGGTGAGTGCGCCGTCAACAAGCGCCAACACGGCACCACCTTTGCCGTAGATGAAAATGCGACCGATGGTGTAGCCAATAACCATGATGACGGCACCGAGGCTGACACCGATGCCCGAAGCAAGAACGGGCTTGCGTTTGAGCACATAGTGTGAGAACACCGAAATGATAACCGCCTGCAAGCCGTGGGTGATGAGGGAAACAAACATGGGCAGGGGATAGAAAATCAAATCGCCTAAGAATGCGCCGACACCGCCGACCATGAACGCCTCCAACGGATTGAGCAGAATGGAAGCAAGACAAATGACAATGTCGTTTAAGTATAAGTGTCCGCCCGGGACGGGAACGCCGAACGAGCTGAATGCAATGTTGAGCGCCATGAACAGCGCCGTTGCCGTTAAGCGGATGGTAGCGGAACGCACATTTGCTTTTGATGCCATGAAAAAAACCTCTTTACATTGGGATGAAAAAAGCATACAATAAATCTGACATTATAAAAAGTATCAGATTTGGAGTGTTTTATAAGACCAGATGAACATTGTAATGGATTTGGAAGCGAAAGAGCCTGCATATTTACAGTTGTATCGGGCGTTGGTGCGTGAAATTGTGTCGGGAGCTTATCCGTACCGAAGTCGTTTTCCGTCGAAGCGGACGGTGGCGGCGGAAAGCGGTTTGAGCTTGATTACGGTGGAGCACGCCATGGAGCTGTTGTGTGAAGAGGGCTATTTGGAAGCGAGAGAACGAAGCGGCTGCTTTGTGCTGTACCGCAAGGATGATTTTGCGGGCGAAATGAAATCAACGCAAAGGTCTGCACCGAAGCCTTCCGCCGTTGTGCCGAGTGAGTCGTTCCCTTATTCGGTTTATGCCCGCACGGTGCGCCGTGTTCTGCTTGATTATGAAAAACAGGTGCTGGCTCATTCGCCGTATGACGGAAGCGAAGTTCTGCGCACGGAGCTTTGTGCATATTTGGCAAGAAGCCGAGGCATTTCGGTTTCACCCTCGCAGATTTTTGTCGGTTCGGGTGCGGAATATCTCTACGGCTTGATTGCACAGCTGCTCGGGCAGGCCCGGGTGTTTGCGTTGGAAAACCCGTCTTACCCCAAAATTCGTGCGGTTTACGAGGCGCACGGTGTGCAGTGCGAGCTGCTGACACTGCAGGTGGACGGAATTGACACGGAAAGCCTTGCCCGAACGAGGGCAAGCGTTCTTCACGTGACACCGTTTCACAGTTTTCCGAGCGGCGTTACGGTGAGCGCATCAAAAAAGCAGGAGTATCTGCTATGGGCGAGGGAGAGAAACGGCTTTGTGGTTGAAGACAATTACGATTCGGAGCTGACCGTTTCCCGCAAGGCGGAAGAGCCGCTGTTTGCACTGTCGGGCGGTGAGCGTGTGATATATTTGAACACATTTTCGCACACGATTTCGCCGTCGGTTCA
>DNXM01000100.1:10942-11959 GCA_003505905.1 Oscillospiraceae bacterium | reverse complement strand
AGCTTTTACGCTTGCACGGTTCCGTTGCTGGAGCAGTTTGTTTTGGCGGAATTGCTTCGAAGCGGTGAATATGAGCGGCATATTAACCGCCTGCGCCGACAGCGGCGAAAAGAGGTAATAGAATGAACAACGGTGTTTGCGTGAGAGGATTTTTCCTTGCGCAAACACCGTTTTCGTTATTTGTTGCCTTTAATTTTATCCCAATAAGCCTTGGCGGCTTGCTCGTTTTTGTTATCGCCCCATTCATAATAGGTTCGGTTTTTCAGCACATCGGGCAAATATTGCTGCCTGAGCCAGTGGTTGGGGTAGGAGTGAGGATACTCATAAAACTGCCCCTTGCGGGCGTTGTCTTCGCCGTCAAAGTGCTTGTTTTGGAGCGTGCGCGGCACAGGGCCGTTTTTGCCGTTTTTCAAGTCCGCCATTGCCGCATTGATTGCATTGTATGCGGAGTTTGACTTGGGTGCGGTGGCAACCAAAATCACAGCGTTGGCAAGCGGAATGCGTGCTTCGGGCAAGCCGAGCTGTAAGGCGGAATCCACCGCCGCCTGCACAATCGGAATCAATTGCGGATAGGCAAGCCCGACATCCTCGTTGGCGCACACCAACAGCCGCCTGCACGCCGAGGGCAAGTCGCCTGCCTCCAACAGCCGTGCCAAATAGTGAACAGCAGCATCGGGGTCGGAGCCGCGCATGGACTTTTGATAGGCGGAGATGATGTCGTAATGCTCGTCACCGTCCTTGTCGTATTTGAAGGCACTGCGCTGAGTGAGCTGTTGAGCGGTTTCCATACGAACGAGCCGACCGGTTTCGGTCAAATCCGCCGCCATCCAACACAATTCCGCCGTGTTGACGGCTTTGCGCACATCGCCGCCGCAGCCGGAAGCAATGTGGTGCAGGACACCGTCCTCCAAATCAAAGCTTTCGTGGGATTCTTCCGCCAACGCACGAAACGCACGCAGCACGGCAGGCTCGATTTCGTGAGCCGTTACGCTCTTGAATTCAAAAACGGTGGAACGG
>DNXM01000100.1:4060-10903 GCA_003505905.1 Oscillospiraceae bacterium | reverse complement strand
AAATAGGGATTTTCCGTGGTGGAGGCAATGAGGGTAATGGTGCCGTTTTCAATGTATTCCAACAGGGTTTGCTGCTGCTTTTTGTTGAAATACTGAATTTCATCCAAATACAGCAACACGCCGTTCATCGCCGAAAGGGTAGCGGACTGCGCAATGACATCCTTTATGTCGGCGGTGCTTGCGGTGGTGCCGTTGAGCTTGCAAAAATATTTATTGCTCTGTTTTGCCAAAATTTCGGCGAGTGTGGTTTTGCCGACACCCGACGGGCCGTAAAAAATCAGATTCGGCACAGTGCCGGAATCAATGATTTTTCGCAGAGCCGTTCCCGGGGCGAGCAAATGCTGTTGACCGACCATATCTTCAATGGTTTGCGGGCGGAGCTTATCGGCAAGAGGCTGGTTCATGCTGCACTTTCTTTCTTAATAAAAATGCTGCACGGCTCGGTGAACATCAGCGGGCACAGTGCAGCGTTTTTGTTGTTTTACTTTATGCGTTTGCTTCGGCCTTTTCGGCTTCTTCAGTGGCTTCCATGGCGGCGTCTTCCGCTGTATAGTCCGGCAATACTTTGTACTTTACCTTCATGGGCTTCACCGTGAAGATGACATTGGCAATGACGGTCGGCAGATGAAGTGCCGCATAGACATAGACGCCGAACCCGACGGAGGCGGTGATATAAGCAGGGAAAACGGTTGCAATGCCGGAGGAAAACTTGTTGAACAAAACACAGCTTGCCGCAATAAAAATCAATTGGAAAGCGGATACAACAATGTTTTTGATGCAGGATTTTTTCTGCGCAGAGCAGAAAAGGCGGAAGAATCCAATCAATCCGAGAACAATCGTCAAAGCAAAAATGACGAGTGACAAAGCGAAGAACAGCATCGGCTGACCGAAAACACCCGATTCGAATGTGCCGAGCAGAGCGTCAAAGTCAATGTTGGAGAAGAAGTCAACAAGTGTTAAGACGTTTGCGCTGACGGTTTTCGCCGCCATATACGGTGCGTCGGACAAATTGAACTTGGCAAGGGTCAGGAACAAGCCTGCAATGGGCAGAAACGCAAAAACAAGCCTTGCAATCTGCAACGGACCGCCGACCAAAGAGGCCTTCATGCGGTCAATCTTTTTTTGGAATAAGGCGTGCTCGGCTTCTGCCTTTTCGGCGTCTGCCAACAGACGGTCTTCCATGCCGTAGTAAACCATGTTGACGCCGCAATGCGGGCATTCGGGGCGCCAATCGGTGATTTTCAGGTGAGCGTTACACTTGGGACAATTAGCCATGTGCGTTTCCTCCGTTGGTGTCAAATTAAATTTGCACAAAAATTCCGATAATTTAACTTATATATTATCATAACCGTTGCACAAAATCAATAGTTTTTCTTTATGCTTTTTGTTCAATTCTTATTTTTTCTCGCAAAACGACACAATTTTCGTTTCTTTCGTGTCAAACATTGTGTTAAACACCACTTCGGCACAGCCGTTTTTCAGCGTAATGCCCATGCCGGCGTAGTTGATGTTTTGGTCACGCTTGTGCATTTCGGAGCCGATGAGCACCGTGCAGGGCTGACCCTTGTGGTCCATTTTGCCGCCGATGGGGCTGATGACCTGCTCGTGGGTGTGACCGCAGAGCATGAGCTGCGGCTCGACTTCGGCTTTGAGCAGGCGGCACCATTCGGTGAAACGCTCCTGCTCAATGTCAAACGGTTCGTGGAAGGTGGTGGCAAAGGGAACATGGGAGATAACCAAACGGTATCGGACGCCCTCGGCTTCGTATTCGTGTTCCCTGTCGGCAATGACCTGCTTAATGTATGCGGTTTCTTCACGGCGGAAGGTGTGACAGCACACCATGTGACCGTATTCGGCATGGCAGTCGTTTTTGTCCTCGCCGCAGTCCACAAGCAAGCCCCAAATGCACCCGACACGGAACGAATAGTAGCTTTTGCCGCAGCGGTCCGGCATATATTCCGCCAAATGCTCGGCGGCGGAGCCACGCAAATCGTGGTTGCCTCGGGAAATGATGCAGGGAATCTCGCCTGCGGTCACAACGGACGCAATGCGGTAGGTGGTGGTGATGCTCGCCACATCCTCGGAGCTGTCGGCAATGTCGCCGTTGAGAATCAGCAAGTCCAAGCTTCCGAATTGCTCGGCGGCACCCGTTGTTTCGGTGATGAAGCCGTGTGAATCGGCAATTTGATAAATGCGAATGTCTTCCGTTTTTTCAATCGGACGGAACGCATAGGTGATTTCAATCGGTTCTTCCGTTTGCGTAAAGTACGGCTCACGCTTAATTACCTTGCGAACACGCAGGGTGTACTGCTTGGCTCGGTCGAGTGCCTCGGACGGCACGGCGATTTTTTGAATTTCGCAGGAGGTGAGCACAATGCCGTTGGAGTGGTTGAAATACTCTTCGCCGTCAATCAAAACGGACAGAGCCATTTCGTAACGGGTCGGCACAATAATGCTGTAGTTTCTGCCGACCGGGCAAACGGTCGGATGGCAGACAAAGCCTTCAAAAAGTTCCATAATTCTCCCTCAAAATCGGTTGTATTTTTTCGCCCAAAGGCGGATTTTTTCTTCGTTGTATTCGTGCGGAAACTGCGCACGGAGAGCGTCAATACGCTTGAAGCGAACGGCATACTTAAGCAGGCTCGGAATCACGCCGGGGGTTGTTAAAACGCCGAAAAACTTGTTGCGCATATCGTGCGGCTGCGGTTCTTTGTCGTTGCACAGCTCTTTGGCGGTGATGACCTTTTTGGTGAACATTGCGTTGAGCTGTTCGGCGGTCATGGAGAGCATGAGCAGGCGAGTGGTTTCATCTTTGAGAATGCTTTTCAGCCGTTTTTCAAAATAGAGGACTTCATATTGCCATAAGTCTTCTTTGGAAAAATTGTTTTGCGATTCGGCGGCGACCTGCGCCAAAAAGGAACCTGCCTCCACGCTCACCGTAATGCCCGAACCACTCAACGGCTCAACCATAGCGGCGCAGTCACCCACGGCGGCGTAACCGTCCGCCACAAAGACGGGGATAGTGCGGCGCACGGGGATTTTACTGCGCTGACCGCCACGAAGCTTTTGCTCGCCGATTCCGCCGTGAAAGGAGCGGAAATCCTCGACACCGTTGTGTATGATTGCGTCGCTTGTCGTTCCGAACGACGCAACCAAAATGTCAACATAGTTTTCTTCCGTTATCATCCAATCCAAGCTCGGCACACCGTTGTGATAAAAACAGCAGGTGAATTTCGGCAGCGGCTCTTCCCGGTTTGTCCGCTCATAAAACGCCCGGTAGGTGTAAAGCGTTTGGGGCTTTGTAAAGCCGGCGGTGATGCCGAAGGCTTCGGGCAGATTTTGCCGAATCGGCGAATCCATGCCGCATGAGTCAATCAGCAGGTCACAGGCAAAGTCACCGATGTGTGTTTTCAAGCCGACCACTCGGTTCTTTTCTGATATGGCTCTTATTACGGAAACGCCGAAATGAAACGCAACTCCGTTTTCTTCGGCAAAGTCAATCAAACAAGCTAATACTGCCTTGCGTTCGGCGATTTTGCTTGATTTTACTTTTTTCTTTCCGCAAATCAGTACGCTTTTGTCCGGACTGAGGTAGTTCATGCCGTCAAAGGGAAGAAGCTCGTCATCGCTCGGTCGGGGGATGCGCAGTGCATCAAAAACGGACGGATTGATGCAGTCGTTCCAATCGTAGCCGATTTCATCCCGATTCCGTTTTTCAAAAACCGTTACCTCAAAGCCTTTTCGGCTGAGCAGAGCGGCGGCAACTAAACCGCCGTGACCGGCACCGGCTACAATAACTCTTTTGCCCATGACAAACCGTCCTTTCAAATTTCGTAGGTCATGCCGTCCTGCGTGATAACAACATTTTCGCCGAAAGCCTGCTTGGCTCGCTCAAGTGCGGCAGGCACATCCCGCATGATATATCCACCGTGGTGAACGAAAAAGAGGCGGTTCACCTGTCGTTCGGCGTCTTGAATTCCCTGCGTAATATCTTCAATTTGGTGGTGACCCGTTTCGGTCAAAAATGCATCACATTGCTCGGGCAGAATGGCAGGGATGTCCTCCGCACGCATATCGCCCGAATAAACCACGGCTTTGCCCTCGGCATAGATACGGAAGGCAAACGATTGGGGCTTGTCTTCCTTGAACGGCATATGGTGCGTGGCAACCGCTTCCACTCGAATGTCGCCGTTGTCGAACAGCTCACCCTCGTGAACGGCATGAACGGTGTGCGTGTGTGCGGTGACAAAATCACCCTCGGTGTTGCGCAGAATTTGGAAAACGCCCTCAACGGTTTTGAGGTTCGGCGTAAAAATGTCGATGTTGTCGTTTTCGGTCAGGGATGCCTTGCGCACCAAGCCGATTTTGCGAATGTACCACAGCAAATTGCCCAAACCGCCCACATGGTCCATGTGCGGATGCGACACAAAAATCGCCTTGGTTTTCAACAAATCAATTCCGCAAAGGTGCGCCGTGTAGGCACCGCATTCGCCTGCATCCAAAAAGTAAAGTCCATGTTCGGTTTCAATGGCGTGGCAGGTGTGGTGAAACCCCGAGAACGGCTGTGTGCCCGCAGAAGTACCGAGCGTGTGAAGCTTCATTCGGCTTCTTCCTCCGCATAGTTGTATTCAAAATTCATCAATGCTTCGCCATCCACCGCATCATAGGCGTGGTAAGCAACCACACGCTTTTTGTCGGGGTCAACGAACATATTCTGCCCGTGCATACCGCCCTTGCCGAACAGGTGACCGATGTCGTGCCTGCGCAGCTCATAGGGAGCGGACAGCGCCAAATCGACCCACTCCTCCGAAAGATAGCGTGTGCCTTGATAGACACCGCCGGTGCGGTAGATTTCGCCCAATTTCGCCGTGTCGTCGCTTCGCATATACAGCCCCGTTGCACCCATGCAATGCCCCTTCGGGCAGCAGCTCCAAGCCGCCTCCCGCACACTGAGCGAAAAAAACAGCTCGTGCCACATGAAATTCAGCAGATTTTCGCCTGTGATGCGCTCGGCTATGACGCTCAGCAAATAAAACGCACCGTCCGAATACAGCCGTTCCGTGCCCGGGTCAAGCGCAAAGGGCAGGCTGAACAGATAAGCCAAATAGTCTTCCCCGAAGGTGCGGCTGTCGAGCACATCAATGTCCAGGCATCCGCCGGGCAGACCTGCCGTGTGCGTGAGCAAATGGTGCACGGTCACCTGCTCCCAACGGCTGTCGGAATAGCTCGGGCAGTCGCCTTTGAGCAGGTCAACGACCTTGTCCTGCATTTTGATTTTGCCTCGGTCATACAGCAAGCCGATGGCTGTGGTGGTGAACGCCTTTGCCATGGAATAGCCGTTTTGGCAGGCATTGGCTTCGATAACGGTGATTTCTTCGGCTTCTCCACCGTTCTTAATTTCGCCGATGGAATAAACGCAATAATTGTTTTCCAAGCAGAATGCTTTCACATCTTCCAAAAACTTACTCATACATCGGTCTCCATGTAGTCTACGCCTAAAGCATAGGCGTAATTTTGCTCTGTCTTTGTGTTGCAGGTGAATACGGCAACCTCCAGGTTGCGCTCACGGAATTGCCGAATCATGTGTTGGCTGATAACGGTCACATCGCAGTCAATGCCGAAGCCGTATTCAAAGCAAACGGAGTAGTCGAGCTTGTCTTCAAACTGATTGCGTCCGTAGGTGAGCATCAGCTTTTGGTCGGGATATTGCTTGCGGATTTTTTTGAGATTTTCGACATTGGACGACTGCGGAATGATGTTGTCCAAGTTGTAAACCCTGCGTCCCATTTCCATCATGTAGCGCACATTTTCGTCGGTGAAATCCGCTTTCAAATCCAAGAAGCAGACCATGTTGTACTTTTGGCAGATTTCAAAATAGCGTTCGAGGGTGCAAAGGTAAACCGTTTCGCCGTTAATCGGGTTGGCAATGGGCTTTGAGGTCAGCTCTTGGTAGGTGTGTTGGCTCACGACCATTTTGGTGCCGTCCGTGAAAGTAATGTCGCCGTCGTGCCAAGTGACCGCCACGCCATCGGAGGTGAAGCGAATGTCGGTTTCAATGCCGTTTTCGCCGTGCTCCACGGCGCCGATAAAAGAGGATTCGGTGTTTTCCAAAAATGCGGTGCAGTAACCGCTGTGAGCGACCACCTTCACCTGAGCCTTGTTCGGTGCGCCCGTGAGCATGGAGGACAGCCCCAAAACAACAATCATAACATAGCGTACCGCATAATAGAGCAGGGTGTAAATCTTAAAGCCGAAAGTCATGTTCGTTCTCCTTTAATCTCCCTCATGGGTTTGATATAAATTTTCGCCGTAGTATTCCAAACGGAAGAATTTCACCTGCGATTCGGCAGGGTCAATGTAGTGGTGTGCGGTGGCTGTTGAGCCGTCCGAGCGAACGGTCAGCGTTGTTCCGCCGTTGGTTTCCCGCTCCCAATAACAGCCGTAGCCCGTTTTCATGGCATAGGTGAGGTTGATGCCCCGGTAGGGTAGCGTGAAACAGTTTTTGTGGTCGTGACCGCAAATGAGATTCACCGTACTGCCCAATTCTACGCATTTTTCAAAAAATCCGTTGTTGAATTTCGGTGCGCCGTTGGCTTCGTGCATTTTGCAAAACGGCTGCGCTTTCTGTTCTTTACTCGCTTCCTCCCAAGCAGGCTGAATCTCGGGCACGGGAATATGAAAAAAACAGGAGGACTTCACCGTGTGACCGATTTCGGCTTCCATGCCCTTTACCGCCCATTCGTACCACGCAATCTGATTGTCATACAAGTGGTCGTAGCTGCCTGCCTGCATGGTTTCTTCCCCGTGCGTGTCCATCATAAAAAGCAGATGAATCGGCTCCCC
>DNXM01000100.1:3476-3988 GCA_003505905.1 Oscillospiraceae bacterium | reverse complement strand
CCGGTCCGTGACGGTACAGGCAATGCTTGGCTCGGGTGAGCCGATAGCCCAGCCAATAGGGGCTGATGACGCCGTTAAAGTCGGCGTTGCCCATGACGGGCGCCCAAGGAACGGCGTACCGCTCTAAAAAATCAATCAGCTTCAGGTGTGCAAGCGAATCAAAGGCATTGTCACCCGTGAGTGTAATCAAATCGGGCTTCACGGTGCGAATCAGCTTGTCTGCGGTTTCTTCATAAAACTCGCCGACATGGCTGAATGCTTCGCCGTCATGGCATTGAATATCGGCAAAATTGAGAATGACAAAATCTTTGCCGGGGTCTTTTGTTAATTCAACGGTGTGCTTTCGGCTGTCAAAGGGAACGGAAGTATCCCATTGCTCAAAGGCATCGGCTTTGCCGACCTCCTCGGGGGAAACGGGATGCGTGAGAATTTGTTCGAGGTACGCATCGGCAATTTTTAAGTCGGTGGTCATGCTATCCCTCCTTGAATAAAACCATTATAACGGCTTGAAA
>DNXM01000100.1:228-3456 GCA_003505905.1 Oscillospiraceae bacterium | reverse complement strand
GGAAATTTCCACACAAAAGCGAAAAAAGATGAGGAAAAGAAAGCAATTGCTATTCCACATATGGTGATAACAGGTAAATTATGTTCAAAACAAAGCGTTTTAAAAAAATAACAGAAAAAACAGTCGAGTTATGTTCAAAACGCTTGACTTTTGAACATAATTGAGTTAGAATGAGTTGTGAAAGGACGGATATTGCGATGAAAGATGCTTATTTTGCCCAAAAACTTCCTGTTTCGTCGGGAAAAATCGACCAATCTTATTTTTTTGAGGAATTGATTGATGCAACCGCAAGGCTTGAGGTGTACAAGGAAAAAATAAAAGACAGTAAGCTTGACAGCTTTTGGTTTATGCCGACATTGCAGCAAAAAGAAGCACTTGCTTCCTCTCAAATGGAAGGAACGCAGGCAACATTGGACGGAGTTTTTATCAATCAGGTTCTTCCGAACGATAAGGATAAGAATCTCAATGAGGTGCGCAATTATTATTCTGCTACCGATATCGGATATAAATATCTTTCTAAAAGAGATTTTTCGGATGAGTTCTTTTTTGATATTCACAAATCTCTTATGAGCGGCAATGTTAGAAAGCCGAAAACCATCGGGCATTATCGCACGGAACAAAATTACATCGGAAGAAACGATTCGTCGCATGCGATTACCTTTGTGCCGCCTGTTCCGGAAGAAGTACCGTTTTTGATGGACAATCTAATTGACTATATCAATGAGCCGAAAGATAACTACCGTCCGCTTGTCAGAACCGCAATTATTCATGCGCAGTTTGAAACAATTCACCCGTTCATGGATGGAAACGGGCGAGTAGGAAGAATGTTGATTCCGATGTATCTGTTTTCACAAAAGCAGATTGAATTACCGTGTTTCTTTATAAGCGAAGCCTTGGAGCAAGACAAATTTCTTTACTATTCGCTATTGAATGGCATCCGCTATTCCGAGAATTGGAATGAGTGGATTAAGTTTTTTCTTTCCGCTGTTACGAAACAGTGCGAAAAATACATTGACATTATATCAAAAATAAATGCTTTGTACGAAAGACATTTAGATGCAGCTCGTGATTTAGCTCGTTCTTCCAACATCGTTGATGTGATTAATGCATTGTACCGTTACCCGGTTACAACAGCAAAGCAAATTGCAGATGTGACGGAAATACCAATCTCAAGCGTAAGCAGATATCTTGCTACTTTAGTTGATAATCGAATCATTTATACGGATAACAAGAGCAGAAATCGCACCTATTTCTATTTTGAACTGCTCGAAATTATCCGCTGATGATATCATTCGGTAAGGACGGTGATGCAAATTGATTGCGCAAAATGAAAAAGCACATCAATAAACTGTTGGCGCAGTAAATTGATATGCTTTTCGGCAGAATATGCTATTACATATTCCTATTGGGTAAGGATATAATAGCATATTTCTGCCTTTTCGTCAACCGGTTTGAGCAAAATTAAGCCGGCTCAAACCGAAAATCTGCCGAACGGCAGGCAGGGAAAGGCATGCTATATGTCAAAAAATAACGGTAACCGAAGTGGTTGCAAAGATGTTTTTCACGCATTTTTAGTAAAAAATGCAACATACGATACGGAGCTTGAAATTCCTTGTATCAAACCCGAAAACCGTATTCCGCAAAAACTGATTCCTTTTTCAAAGGCGGTCGGCGGTGCGGACAATGATTGTTTCGTGCATTTCTATGAAGACGATGCAAGCTTTGAACGGATATGGAATAATCCGCAGAAGTATCTTCCGATTTTAAAAAAGTACAAGGGTGTTATCACGCCGGATTTCAGCATTTACCGTGATATGCCTCTTGTTATGCAGCAGTGGAATATATACCGTAGCCGTGCGATTGGTTGTTGGCTACAGGATAATGACGTTCACACAATCACAAATGTGCGTTGGGGTGATGAACGGACTTTCCCATTTTGTTGTGCCGGCGCACCGAAAAACAGTATTATCGCAATCGACTCCCACGGATGTATCAAGCTTTTGCAGGAACGACCGTATTTTATTAACGGACTTGATTATTCGGTCAAGACTTTGAAACCGAAAATTATTATTGTTTACGGCACTGCACCGGATTATATCTTTGATAAATACCGAAAGCAAGGTATTGAGATTTTGCAATTTGACAGCACCTTTATGCAGACTCACCGAAAGGCGGGTGATGCCTAATGGGTGCAGGGTTTCATGGTGGTTTTGGTGGTACTTTCGGTTCTTCCGAACAAAAAGAATTTTCAAACCAGCCAAACAAACATTATTTCAGGAAAAACAAAGAGCCAATATTCAATGAATCAGGACATGTCACATCTAAAAGTATTTCAGCAAGGGCAGAATTCTTTTTGGGCAAATCAGTTGCTAAACTTGAGAATGTTTTACACAAGCATGGATATGAAACGATACGAAGACCTTCGAAACATTCAACTTCAAAAGCAAAAATAATAGTAACTACAAACCCCAGTAAAGATAGAAACATTACTCAAATACAAGTCTCTCCTGGTAGCAAAAGGCACGGAAATGTTCCTTATGTCAAAATAAGCACGTCAGATGAAGGCAAGTTCAAAATAATCGGTGCTTCTCAATCTGAATATAAATCGGACGGGAAAGAAACTGCAAAAATTATTTTTAGGAGGAACAATCGAAAATGATTATAAAACCTTATGTAGGATATGGTAATATCGAATTGATGATGAATTTTGATGAAGTTAAAAATATACTTTCATCAGAAAAAACAAAATATATTTGTGAACATTGGTCTAACAAGGGATGTACTCCGGAAGTCCCGTGGGATATTATTAGAATAGATAATAGGATTAGCCTATTTTTTGCAAAAGATAAATTATTCAAAATATATTTTGAAAATTACGAATCCGGCATATTAGATAATGGTGTCAGTTTTAACATGGAAATCAACATGGCTAAGCAAATCGATTCGTCAATTGAATATGACGACTGGGAAGAAGAATATATATCAAATAATGGATATTGGCTTGAAACTGATGTAAAAACTGAAAGAATTATTTCTATTTCGATATTCATAAAAGAAATTGAGGAAGATGAGGAATTCTACAGTTATAAGTGGTGTGAAAAATGACCTACACAAAACAAGTTCGTGAATGCTGCGAAAATCATAAGGGTGGAAGTGCACCCGAGTAGACGGCCTATGTATCGTGAGACACTTTGGAAGATTATATAAGGGGGAAACGATAATATGTGG
>DNXM01000100.1:0-146 GCA_003505905.1 Oscillospiraceae bacterium | reverse complement strand
AGTACTTGTCCTGTGTGTAACAATCGAGCCGCACATCTGTATATTCATAAACACAACAACGAGCATAGCGGAATATGGACTTGGTGCAGTAAATGCGGTGCCTCATCTCACATGAGTGCGAAAACTCCTAAATGGTGGAAAAATCC
>DNXM01000112.1 GCA_003505905.1 Oscillospiraceae bacterium | reverse complement strand
GATGAGCCGGGTCAGCATACCGTTTTCGGCTATAGCGGCAGACGTGCGAAGAATACCTATCACGATTTGGTCACTGCTGCAAAGGATTATGATTTGATTCAATATTCCAGATCGGCTATCCGTATCGGCGATATTCGCACGATGCTCGACGGACAAGAGCATGTTCAGGAAGAAAGCAACCAAATTTTCAAATATATGAACTCAACGGACTTCGCCGATATTGAAAAGATGAAGTCAACAAGAGAATATATCGAAAAATCCGATGTGATTACCATTCAAGCCGGCGCAAACGATGTGTTCACACAGAACATTATTTATTTGATGTATAAGATACTGTGGTCTCAAGATTCCGAAATTGCAACTGCAATCGCAAACTTGCAGGAAAAAGTGACCTTGAAGAGCATTTGCGCCTTGCTCAAAGAGGTAAAGAACATTACCGAGCTGTTTGACGAGGCCGTCAAAATTTGGGGCGAGAACTACAAGGTCGTTTTGCAGAAAATCAACGAAATCAACCCGAATGCCAAGGTGCTCTGCCTCGGTCAGTATAACTTTGCGGATTATGTATTCATTGATGATGAATTGGAAAACGATGTCGGTATTATCTTTGAAAAGACAACCCGCGAGATGAACTTGATTCTGCGCGGTTTGGCTGCACAGTATCAGAATGTGGAATATGTGGATGTTTCCGATACGCAAATCTATGATTTGACGATTTCCGATTTCACGGAATTGAATTGGGAAGCACTGATTTACAAGATTCATCCGACAGCATACGGTCAGGCTCAGATGACCAATAAGATTTTGGAAAAACTGAAATATGACACCGATATCGAAATCAAAATGGACGATGTTGCTTCTGTGGAAGAAGTGGATGTCGGCTGGAGAAACGATGTTCAGTTTACCTTTGACCCGACAACCAAGATGCTCTATGTGCCGTATTCCAAGGACAACACAAAGCTGATGGATGTTGTGGTTACCGGCACCGACGGTAATGTCTACGATGTGACCTATACGCTGAAAATGACCGACGACGGTTACAATGCAAAGAAGGGGCTGAAAATCCTGCTCTGCACCAAAGGCATTTTGAGCGTAAGCGACAAATTGCAAAACGCTTGGAAGAACCTCTTTACGAAGTAATTTTTTCCCCGATGGAATCATTCAAGCCCACCGTGTTCGGCATAGGTCGAGGACGGTGGGCTTTTTCGGATGCTATTGTTAATATATTATTTATATATTATTTATCAAAAAAGGTTTAACATATCGCTTGACTTTCGGACTTTATTATGATACAATCTACATAATTACTTCTGATGTTGCAAAGGAAGCGTATCGCAATGAAAGCAAAGAAAATCGTCGCACTGATTTTAGCCGTGGTTTTGTTGGCCGCAGTGGCAGTTCCGGCATTTGCGGAAGCCAAGCAGAAAACATATCTCTGTTTGGGCGACAGCATTGCCGCAGGTGTCGGCTTAACCGCACAGGGTGTTTCCATTGATTGGTCTCAGCCGCTGGAAGCGCAGAACGTGGTGATTGGTTACGATTATTCGCGTACACCGAATTCCTACCACGATATCGTTGCGAATGCGAAAAATTACAACTTGATTCAGTATTCCCGCTCGGCGATTCGCGCGTGCGATATCCGCACCATGCTGGACGGGCAGGTGTATACGCAAAAGAAAAGCGAGGAGCCTTATAACAGTTGGCTGAATAAGCCGGGCGAATATTATGCATCCGCCGAAGTGATGGCCGGAATGAAAGGATACATCCAAAAAGCAGATGTCATTACCATTCAGGCCGGCGCAAATGATGTGTTTACACAGAATATTGTGTATTTGCTGTCGAAAAGCGACTTGATGGATTCGCTCTCCGACATTTCCCTGACGATGACTTGGAAGCAAATCGGCAATCTTTTGAAGCAAGTGAAGGATGTTGCGGATTTGTTTGAAGAGGCCGTCAGAATTTGGGCGGAAAACTACAAGGTCATTTTGCAGAGAATTTATGAAATCAACCCCAAGGCAAAAGTGCTCTGCGTCGGACAGTATAATTTTACCGAGCATGTGTTCTTGGATGAAGATATGCAGGAAAACCTCGGCATTCTCCTTGCCAAGGTTGCCAGAGAAATGAATTTGATTCTGTGCGGCTTGACTTCCCGTTATCAGAATGCCGTCTATGTCAATGTATCCGATGCGGAAATCTACAATATGACGGTTGCCGAGTTCGGCGAAATAGATTTGGAAACGGTCTCGTACAAGATTCACCCCACCGCACGCGGCCATGTGCAGATTGCCGACCGAATTTTGGATAAGCTGGCAACCGATACCGATATCAAAATCAAGCTGACCGATGTCGCTTCCGTCAAAGAAGTGGATGTCGGCTTCCGCACGGATGTGATGTATTCCTACGATAAAACGACCGGCATTTTAACGGTGCCGTATGCACGCGATAACGCCAACCTGATTTCCTTTGTTGCAACACATCAAAACGGCGATGTGTACAATATGGCCTATGTGCTGGATTTTGCCAACAACGGCTATGTGCCAACCAAGCTGATTGATTTGAAGGTGGAAGATGCCGAGCTCACGCAGACCT
>DNXM01000144.1:6953-9170 GCA_003505905.1 Oscillospiraceae bacterium | reverse complement strand
CCTGTCGCCGTTGACATCGGCGGCATTGTCGGAAGCGGCACCGATTTGGTCGGCGGTGAGCAGACCGCTGTTAAGCAAGCCGGCAAGGTAAGCATCGTAGCCGTCAAAGCTGTCATCGCCGTTGACATCGCCCTTGACGCTCACAGTAACGGTGTTCATGAGAACGTTGTTGCTATAGAGCTTAATGACACAACCCGTGGTAAGCTTTTTGGTTGCGGCAAGCTCGCTCGAAGCGCCGTCAAAGAATTTTGTCACAAGTGAAGTCGAAAAATTCTTTGCGATTTCCGATGCGGTCATGTTGTTGTCACGGTGACCGGAAAGAAGCAGTGTCGTGCCCTTTTGCGCAAGAGTGAGAATATCGCTTGCCGTCGGGTCATCAATTTGAGGCACGGAAATGCTCTGTGCGGCGCTTACATTGCCGTCATTGGCGGTGGAAGCAACGGATTTGAAACCGTAACCGTCCGCCAAATTGCCGACAAGCGTACCAACCTCCAAATCCACCTTGCCGTTGTAAAGCATAACATGGTCCTTAACACGGAAGCAAATGGTTGCAACTGTGCCTGCATCGGTGAGTAATTCGGTGTCAATCATGGCGAAGAATACTTTGTCTGCCGCATAGGCAGTGTTGGAAACAAAGTAGGTACCGGCGGCGTCACCCTTGGTGATGCTGACAGGCTCAAGCACATCCTTGTCGTACTCAACGGTGAATTCGCCGGCGCAGAAGCCTGCGTTCGCATTCAGACTGACGGTCACATCAAAGGTTTCGCCCGGTCTTGCGGCAGTTGTGTTGCTTAAGGTGAAGGTCGGTGCCTGGGCGGCTTGCGCCATCAGTGTTGCGGAAAAAACTCCGCACAGCATTACGACCAAAAGGATAACGGAATAGATTTTTTTCGCTGTAAGGCTCATTGTAAAATACCTCCGTTCAAAAGTTTGCCAATGGAATCAAGTGCTCAACCCGGCTCAATATTTTCCGCAGACGAGATTGAGGAAACGGTTGAGAATCACGCCGAAGATGCAGGCTGCCACGTTGGTTTCGGTTGCACCCTCCAAAATTGCGGAGCCTTTTTGAAGAGCGGCTTCGGAAAGCGTGAGAATTTCGGAATCATACTTTGCACTGCCCTCGTGCAGGGTAATCAAGCGACCGCCGCGGCTGTGAATCTGCCCGTAGGAGTGGAAGGTACAGCCGGGTGTGTTGACAACATCAACGCCCTTGATTTGGGTGGTGAAAGCGTTGGTGTGGTCGTGACCGGAGAAAACGGCAACCGTGCCGATTTGAGAAAGCGTGTCAAGCTCGCCGTAGTTGGTGGCGCCGGGGCAGGGAGCCTCGCCGAGGAAGCCGGAAATTTTGAAGAGATTCGGAATGAGCAAATACTCTTTGTCGTTGCAGAACTTGCTCAAAAAGCCGAGCTTGGTGGGAACGGTGACATAAAGCTCATCCATGATTTCGCCGACGATGATGTGCTGGAATGCCATGGAGCGGATGTTCGTGCCGTTATCGGCAACAAGGCGAGAGGTGACGGTTTTCATATAGGCGAGCTGGTCTGGATGAACGGCTGCGTAGCCTTCTTCACCGTCTGCGCCCATTTCGTATCCGCCGGAATCCAGCATCCAAAGGTTGTAGGCAACCTTGTCGGGTGTCTTGGAGGAGTAAATCGGCAAATTGTGCGTGCCGACACCAAAGAGAGAATCATCGGCATCGTATGCCAAGCAATACGCACCGCCGTATTTTTGATACTGACCGAGCAGGTAGCTGTCAACACGGTCGTGGTCGGCTTCGGAGTTGCTCTTGGCAATCTGCTGATGGTCGTGGTTACCGAACACAAGCGTGAAATAGGTTTTTTCTTCCGTAAAAACCTTGCACAACTGCTCGATACATTTTGCGGCAGTACCCTCCGGGTCGTTGTCGCTTGAGCTGCCAACGGTGTTGTCACCGCCGAGCACGACCAAATCGGGCTTGTAGGTGCGAAGGGTTTCACGGATGAACTGAAGGGTTTCGCCCTGAATCGGGTAGTCATCCTGAATATCGGACAAATGAAGAATCTTGAATTCGCCGTTTGCGTCAAACGACAGGGTGTGAATGCGGTCTGCACTTGCCAGCATGGAACAGCAGGAAATGACCATGGCAAGGCACAGGAGAACGGATAATGCTTTTTTCATGAGAATATGTTCCTTTCTGTTGATAATGGGAAGAGGATGAGAAACGGAACACCGAACGGG
>DNXM01000144.1:0-6938 GCA_003505905.1 Oscillospiraceae bacterium | reverse complement strand
CGGGTGCTCACGAAAGACTGCCTCTTCGGGAAATATCTATACAAATGTATCTTATCACTTTTTTGCTCGTCTTGCAAGAGATATTTATAAATTATTTATATATAAAGCGCTATTCTTTGCCGTACAAAAGAAAAAGCAGACTGCCGAAACAGTCTGCCGATGGGAAAAGGGTTATTTTTGCTCGAAAGAATTGCAGTCAACACATTCCGGCTGTGTCGGGTTCGATTCGTGAGAGCCGATGGAAACGGTGTTGAGGGAGCAGTAATCCGCCTTGCCGCAATGGTGACGGCAGTTGGTGACACTGCAGCGAATGCTTTCGTTCTTGTTGCAGGAACAATCCATGTTTATCACCTCCGCTATTATTGTTTGCCGGAGGTGTGCGATTATTCCTTCCGATAGGTGGTGTTCCATGAATTTTTGATGGATTCCAAGTCGATTTTGTTTTTGTAGAATTTCACTGTGTCGGTAATACGGTGAATTTTGTCGGGGTCCCAATCGGACTGCGGTGCGGGCTTGATGCCCGTTTTGTTAAGCATGGGAACAAGGCAGGCAAAACGGAGCTTAAACGAATCGTAATCCAAATGCTCCTTTCGGCTCCAGCCACGCTCCGCCACGGCGGCAAAACGGGGAAATGCCAAATAGCACGCACGGTCAAAATCGCCGATGTATTCCGTCCACAGCGGTGCTTCTACGCCGAGCACATATTTTCGCATAATCGGGGCAAGACCCTTAAAGTACGGGTCATATTCGTAGGTCTTTTTTACGGGCGTTTGGCAATACGGATAATCGCAGTAATAGGAGAAAAACGGGCTGACGATCACATGATTGCCGCGGTTTGCCCAAACGGCACTCTTGCCGTTACGGTCCATCCACATTTGTACCGTAGCGGATGTGTCCAAATTGTTTGAGTTCAGGCTTTCGTTCCAAACAATCGCTTTTTTGCCCTTGGCTGCCAAAAATTCGATGATGCGGTTAACAAACCAACCTTGCAGCTCTTCAAAGTTTTTCAGACCGAGCTCGTTCTTTTTCGCACGGCATTTCGGGCATTCCTCCCAGCGCTTTTTCGGGGCTTCATCGCCGCCTATGTGGATATGCTCCGAGGGAAAAAGCTCGCAGATTTCATCGAGTAAATCAAACAAAAAAGCAAAGGTTTTTTCGTCCCCGGCACAGAGCAAATTGTCGAAAATGCCCTGCTTCGTCTGAACTTCAACGGCAAGACGGCGGCAGGAAACGGCAGGGTACGAGGCGATAATCGCCGTTGTGTGACCGGGCATATCAAGCTCGGGAATGACTTCAATGTGTCTTTCGGCGCAGTAGGCAACGATTTCACGAATCTGCGCCTTGGTGTAGAAGCCGCCGTAACGCGCTTGAATATGTTCACCGCCGAAATCGGAGGAGCTGCGGTATGAACCGATTTCGTTGAGCTTGGGATACCGCTCGCTTTCCATGCGGAAGCCCTGGTCATCGCTCAAATGCCAATGCATTTTGTTGAACTTGAACAAGGCGGCGGCGTCAATCAGCTTTTTCAGCTCTTCTGTGCTTTGCATATGGCGCACGCTGTCGAGCAAAAAGCCACGGTAGGGGAATGCAGGTGAATCCGTGATGCACAGACAGGGCAGCTCGGCATAATTGCGAAGCTGTTTCATGGTTTGTTCGGCACGGAAAAAGCCGTACGCAGTGCCTGCCGTAACGACGGCACCGGTTTCGTCAATTTGAATGGAATATCCTTCTTCGCCGTATTCGTTCGGTTCTGCCGTTTGCTTGGTGAATCGGTCAAGCACGGCTGCACTCACCGAACCGCCGAGATATTCGATTTTTTCGGGGTACGGAATCAAATTCAACTTTTTCATAATTCCTCCTGCTATGTAGAGGGGGTCATTGCCCCCGGGATGATGCTGGGGTCAGTTGTTTGTGTTATCGGGTTGTGCAATCACGGCACCGTCCGACTGCGTACGGAACAGCAGGGAGATGCACCAGATACCTGCCAGAGCGACCAGCGTGTAGACGATACGGCTGAGCACGGCGGTCTGACCGCCGAAAATCCAAGCCACAAGGTCAAATTTGAACAAGCCGATGCTGCCCCAGTTGATTGCACCGATAATCACAAGGATAAGGGAAGTTTTGTCTAACATCTTTCTCACTCCTTTAACCGAAAATCGGTCGGTTATAGCTTAACCGAAGGAAATGAGATTATACCTTTTTTATTCACCGAAATCCATCAGGTGCAGTGCACGAATCGGAGCGGATTCGATTTGCGAGGTGATGGACAGGGCATGATTTTCCAAGTAGTCGCTGTTGCTGTGCGTGAGGTTTTGCCGTTGCAATTCCGCCGCAATCGCCGCAGCGATTTTTTCAACGACTGCCTGCTTTTTTAAAAAAGTTTCTTCGTTGTTCGGTGTGGTCAACAGCATGGAAAAATCCGACAAAAAAGCAGAAAATTTATCCAAGCTTTTCAACGCACGAAACCGCCATTTGTAGTAGGGCAGATATTCGCCGCCGAGCGAAAACATCAAACGCAGTGCGTGGTCGGTGAATTCAAACAGCGCCGTTTGCGCCGCAAGTGCTTCGCCGTGGCGGTAACAACGGGCAAAATTATATTGCCCGGCTTGAGCGGCAAGTGCGCAATGCGCCGCAAGCTTTTTTCGTTTCACATCCAACGGCATTCCGTATTTTAATGTCTTGCGTATTGCCGAAAATTCGCCGAGCGAATCAACAAAAACTTCGCCGTTTACCGCTTGCGCCAAGGCGTGCTCGGGCAAATAAAACCACTCTTCCCACCGTTGCGGAACGGAGGATGAGCCAATGGAATTGCGTAAAAACTCGGGAATGGTTTTGACCCCGAATTTACCGACCGAAAAACAGCTTTTCGCCTCTAATTTGACGCCCATGAATTCATCAGGCAAACGGTTGTAAGCACGAATCAAACGAAAACCGATTTTTTCTTCGTCCTCTTCCGTCAGCCACAGCGCAAAGCCGGCAAAAAAATCGTGGTCACGGGAGATTTCATCGTCAAACCCGTAGCATTCCGAGCCGGGACCCGATACGCCGACGGCAATGCGGTTTTCGTAATCGGGGAACTGTTCGTGTAACATCGGGCGACCGTGCTCCTCGAAAAAAGCACGGCAAATGTCAAGTCCCTGCATAAATTTTGTCCGCCCTTTGCTGAATTTCTTTTGCCATTAAAAAGTAGCCGTGAGCGGAAAAGGCAGGCGCACACTTTTTACAGACAAAGGCATAGTAGGTATCCTGCTTGACAGTTTCATCGGTCAGCAGGGCATAAGCTTTTTCAATTTCCGCCGAGCATTTTTCATCGTCATCGAAAAACAAATCGGCAATGTTCAAATGGGTGATGGCTTTTTCCAACCCACGCTCGGGGGAAACCGACATCACACGCAGTGCTTTTTCAAAGCGGACAAGCGCTTCTTCGTTGCGTTCAAGGTCTGCCAAAGCAAGCCCCATATTGTTGTATAATGCACCGAACAGCACATCGTTTTCTTCCAAATTTGCCCGATAAACGGCTTCGGCTTTTTCGTAAAGCGGAATCGACTGCTCTGCCAAATCAAACGCTTTGTAAACTGTGGCGGCGTTGATGAATACCGTTGCCGTGGACACCAAGTGACCGATATCGAGTGCATCAATCAACTTCAAACCGTGTTCAGCGGCAGAAAGTGCCTGTTCTTTTTCGCCGTTTTTGCGATGCAATCCCATCAGCTCGCTGTACATGGCAAGCTGTCCACGCAAATCACGCAGGGATTGCGCTTCCTCTAACCAATAATATAAAATGCGTTTTGCGCTTTCATACTCTTCACGGTTGAGTGTGTCGTCAATTTTTTGAATAATTTGCGGCACGGGAATACTGCCCTGTTGGGCACTCGGGTCGTAATCGTAAAATTCTTTGCCCGAGCACAACGGACAGGTCGGTTCTTTATAATCAAATACATCCAAATTCATGTTGTTCACCGAGTTAGTTATTTTTCATTATTTTCTTAAAAATATGGCTGAGCTGAATCAGCGGATAGGCAACGGCGGTTAATATCGCACCCTTCACGGCGTTGAGTGCGGTTGCGCTGAGAATTGCGCCCTTGAGCGTTGCGGAATCAATCTCCGTGTGCAAAAAGAAGCGAAAGTAAGGCGGAACAATCAAAGCGTTGCCTGCCAAACCGATAACAACGATGGAAAACAAGCCGCAAATCGCCGCAAGCGCAAAGCCTTTTGCGTTCGTTTTTTTTCGCCAAATCAGCGCAAAGGGAATGACATAGGCACAGCCGACCGAAAAGTTCATGATGTTGCCGAAGCCCATTTGTGCGCCGAGCCCACGCACCAAAAGCTCCAACAGATTTTTCACCAGTTCCACCACAATGCCGAACACGGGGGTGAACACGATGCTGCCCAGCAGTGCGGGAATGTCGCTGATATCCAGCTTCAAATGACCGATAAACGGAATTTCAAACAGATACAGCACAAAGGCGATGGCGGAAAACAAGCCGCCGAATACAAGCATCTGAACTTTTTTGCTGTTCATAAACGATTCTCCTTATGCTTTTACCATCACATCAATTGCCTGACGCAAAAGGGAAACCGGGGAATCGGTGATGGCAGTTTTCAGTGCAATATAAGGCTGTGCGGCGGCGTTGATGGAAATGCGGCTTCCCATTGCGCCTGCCAAAGCGGCAACCTTGTTCATGTCGATTTTTTTAAAATACAAAATCAGGCTGTTCCCTTTTTGCCCGATTTCGTAAACGCCCAAATCGGCGGCGGAATTGCGCAAAAGCGACACGCTGATAAGCCCCTGCACGCAGGCAGGCGGCTCGCCGAAGCGGTCAATCAGCTCGTCCATAACATCCTGTGCATCCTCCTCGTTGCGAATGTCGGCAATGCGGCGGTACATGGCAAGCTTTTGCGGAACATTGGAAATATAGCTTTCGGGAATGTGCGCATCAATCCGTAAATCAATCAGGCACTTTTTCTCGCTTTGCGGCGGTTCTTCGCCCTTTTCTTCGCTCACGGCTTCGCTGAGCATTTCGACATACATTTCGTAGCCGACGGCTTCCATGTGCCCGTGCTGCTCCGCACCCAAAATCGAGCCTGCACCACGCAGCTCCAAATCACGCATGGCAATGCGGAAGCCCGAGCCGAACTCCGTGAATTCCCGAATGGCCTCCAATCGGTGCGTTGCGATTTCGGTCAATTCCTTGCCACGGGTGAAGGTGAAATAGGCGCTTGCACGGCGTGCACTCCGACCGACACGCCCACGGATTTGGTGAAGCTGCGCCAGACCCATGTGGTCGGCGTTGTCGATAATCAGCGTGTTGACATTCGGCACATCCACACCTGTTTCAATGATGGTGGTGCAGACCAGCACATCAATTTCGCCTTCGAGCAGGGCCTGCCAAACGGAGCTTAATTCATCCTCCGTCATTTTTCCGTGCGCAACGGCAAAGCGAACATCGGGCATTGCCGTGTGAAGCTTACCTGCCACTCGCTCAATATCTTCCACACGGTTGTGTAAAAAGTATACCTGACCGCCGCGGCGAATTTCACGCTCAATCGCCTGCGTGATAATCTCCATGTCAAATTCAATAACATAGGTTTGCACGGGGTGCCGGTCAATCGGTGCTTCTTCAAGTGTTGACATATCCCGAATGCCGGTCATCGCCATGTTCAGCGTTCTCGGAATCGGGGTGGCGGAGAGCGTGAGCACATCCACATTCGGGTACAGCTCTTTGAGCTTTTCTTTTTGTGCAACGCCGAAACGCTGTTCCTCATCCACAATAACAAGACCGAGGTCTTTGAATTGAATATCGTTTGAAATTAAGCGGTGTGTGCCGACGATAATATCAATGGAGCCACGCTTCAGCCCTTTCAGAATTTTCTCCTGTTCCTTCGGTGTGCGAAAACGGGAAATCATATCGCAGGCAATGGGGAATGTATCGAACCGCTTTTTGATGGTTTGGTAGTGCTGCATGGCAAGCAAAGTCGTCGGCACAAGGAAAGCGCATTGCTTGCCGTCAGCCACACACTTGAATGCGGCGCGCAGAGCCACCTCTGTTTTGCCGAAGCCGACATCGCCGCACAGCAGACGGTCCATCGGGTGAGGCTGCTCCATATCGTGCTTAATTTCGTCAATACAGCGAAGCTGGTCTTCGGTTTCGTCAAACTCAAACCGTCTTTCAAAATCGCTTTGCATATCAATGTCGGGCGAAAAAGCATACCCCTTGATTTCGATTCTCTTTTTGTAAAGCGCAATCAATTCCGCCGCCATATCCTTTACGGCGGATTTGACACGAGAACGGGTCTTTTGCCAGTCAGTGCTGCCCAAACGGTTGAGCGTCACATTTTTTGTTTCACTGCCCGGACCGATATATTTACTCACCAAATCCAACTGTGTTACGGGGACATAAAGCGTGCCGTCCTTGGCGTAGCGGATTTTGATATAATCTTTTGTTGTGCCGGAAACATCCATGCTCACAATGCCGTCAAAAATGCCGATGCCGTGAATGGTGTGAACGATGTAGTCGCCACGGTGCAGTTCGTCTAAACTGTTGAATGCGTGCGCCTTGTTCCTTTTCGGCTTGCGTGTGTGCAGGGAAAGGTTCGCCTGGCGGGAGCCGTAGGTAATGACCAACACTTTTTCGCTCGGATATTCAAAGCCGAAAGAAAAACTGCCGGGCAAAATGCAAACGCATTTCGGCGGAAATTCCGCAGGTAAGACCGGCATATAAAGGCAGTTGATGTCCTCTGCTGCTATTTCCTCCCGCAGAGCCTTCGCCGCCTTTTCCGTGCCGGCAAAGACAATGATACGGTTATCACGGGCTAATGCAGGGCGAATGTCGTCCAGCAAATCGTCCAACCGACCCGTCCACGGCGGTAATTGCCGGGCGGATACGGTGACAAGGTTTTTGACAGGTGTATCGAAGCTGCCCCTTGTCAAATTATCA
>DNXM01000116.1:7103-12458 GCA_003505905.1 Oscillospiraceae bacterium | reverse complement strand
GTATACGGCGGCCGCTTCTCGGGTGCAGGGTTCAAGGGTTGCTGTATGGCGTTCCTTGACCCCGACAAGGCCGACGGGATTTTGGCAAACATTCAAAAGCAATATCTCTTGTCGTTTCCGGCTTTAGCCGAATCGTACACCGCCTGCCTTTGCCAAACCGCCGACGGTGTTTCTGTGGAGGAGAGAGATTGAAAAACATTGATTTAAAAAACAAAACCGTTTTGGTCACGGGTGCCGCAGGCTTCATCGGAGCCGCCCTTTGCGAAGAATTGCTTGAGCGTGAGCCGAGTGTTACCGTCATCGGCGTTGACAGCCTTAACGATTATTACGATGTATCCGTGAAAAAGTACCGTCTGAACGAAATCAAAAAGTGCGGCGGAAAGTTCCGCTTTGTCAAGGCGAACATTGCCGACAAAGCGACATTGGAACAGCTCTTTGCGCAGTACGATTTTTCGGTTGTGGTCAACCTTGCCGCACAGGCAGGGGTGCATTACAGCATCACCAATCCCGATGTCTATATTGAATCGAACTTAATCGGTTTTTACAATATTTTGGAATGCTGCCGTCACTCGTACGATAACAGGAAGCAAGGCGTGGAGCACTTGGTTTATGCATCCAGCTCCTCGGTTTACGGCAGTAACGCCGACATTCCCTATTCCACAGACGATAAAACCGATTCGCCCGTATCGCTCTATGCGGCAACCAAAAAGAGCAATGAGCTTATGGCGCACGCCTATGCCAAGCTTTATCAAATCCCCTGCACGGGGCTGCGGTTTTTCACCGTATACGGTCCTGCCGGTCGCCCCGATATGGCTTATTTCGGCTTCACCGACAAGCTTCGCCGAGGGGAAACAATTGAGATTTTCAACTACGGCAACTGTCAGCGTGATTTCACCTACATTGATGACATTGTAGAAGGCATCTGCCGTGTGATGCAGGGCGCACCGAACAGCCAAACAGGTGCGGACGGATTGCCGATTCCGCCGTATAAGGTTTATAACATTGGCAACAGCCACCCCGAAAACCTGTTGGATTTTGTTGACACGCTTCAGCAGGAGCTGGTAAGAGCCGGCGTGTTGCCGGCGGACTACGATTTTGAAAGCCGCAAACGGCTCGTTCCCATGCAGCCGGGCGATGTGCCGGTAACATATGCGGACACGAGCGCCCTGGAACGGGATTTCGGCTTTCGCCCGTCAACGCCGCTGCGAGACGGTCTGCGTGCGTTTGCACAATGGTATAAGGAATTCTATAAAATATAGTTTACAAGCAGGTTTTAATTTGAGGGGATAACATGAAAAACAAACGATTCAAAGCACTCGCTTTGCTGATGTGCTTTGCCTTTCTGTTTTCCGTTGCGGCGCCCGGATTCACAATGGAGACTTCGGCAAATTCAACTTTAGATTTGCCTGAAGAACTCAAATCTGCCGTCGAAAAATTTGCCAATGTGCTGATTGATGTCATTCACCGCTGTCTGCTGGTGATACGGTACCCATGGGAGCCGCAAAACATCAACACCATTGACCTGTCAAAATTCACCCTTGTTTTTGAAGATGAGTTTGACGGCAAGAAGCTGGATATGAGCGTTTGGAACCATTACCGCCAAGGACAGCGCAAGGGAGGCTATTGGGACAAAGGACAAGCCTTTTTGCGTGACGGAAACTTGGTCATTCAAACAACCTACCGGGAAAACGGCAAGTACGGCGCAGGCTACTACTGTGACCGCATTGACACTCGAAACAAATATGAGCAGACCTACGGCTATTTTGAATGCCGTTGTATTCTGCCTGCCGCTCAAGGTCTGTGGTCGGCGTTTTGGCTTTCATCCGAGAACGCAACCATTGACGGAAATCCCGGAACTAACGGAGCGGAAATTGATGTGTTTGAATCGCCCCTTTGGTACCGCGGCGAAAAGGGTCTGAACAACAACCTGGTCACTTCAAACATTCACTGCGGCGGTTACAGTCTGCAAACCAAATACAAAAATGTGGCGATTTCCAAGGCAATCAACCCCTATACGCAATACAATACATACGGGTTGGAATGGAACAAGGACGGCTATATTTTCTACATCAACGGCATTGAAACGGGACGAAGCAAATTCGGCGGTGTATCCGAAGTGCCCGAATATATGCTTCTTTCCACCGAAATCGACGGTGTGGACGGCGTGCCGTTTTACGGCTGGTCGGGCATCATCACCGCCAACAAAGCCGATGCGCTCCCGGCTGAATTCATTGTGGATTATGTCCGTGCTTATCAGTACAACGATTTGCTGAACGCCGCCGACTGAACTCAAAAAACAAAGCAGCTGTAATCTCACCTTTGCGGAAGATTACAGCTGCTCTTATTATTTCTTCTTGAAGACCTCGACAAAGCCGCCGGTACCGAAGATTTCATACAGCTTGTGATTAATGTTCTGAATAATCGGGGTAGCTTTATCCTCTTCAGCGGCAGGCTTTTCGCCGTTTATCAGCACATCAATTTCTTCACAGAACTTTGCGATTTCTTCAATCAGCGCATTGTCCTTCGCCATATCGTTGATGGTGCAATCCATCATTTCGTTTGCCTTGCGAATATAATCCTTTGCACGGGTCACATAGCTTGCGTATGCGCTGTTCGATTCATATTTCGCAACAAATTCCTTTAACTGCGGGAGGTAATCACGGTTCAGATTTTTGAGGTTTCTGCCCTCGTTAAACTGCGGATAAACATCGGGGCAATCGGTGACATCCGTCACATCACCCTTGGCAAGCGCAAAGGCAAGCTTCAAAGCCGTGTTGTTATATTCCAGCTCATGCTTTTGCTTATTGAACAGCCAGCAGTGACTCGGGAATGCAGCGGTAGAAAGGTCAACCGACTTGGTCGGGTCAATATACTGCGGTGTTTTGCAAGCGTCAATATAACTCTGTGTAAAGCTCTGACCCACGGGCAGTCCGTAACCACCGACGGTGGTGGACTCAATTTGAATGATTTCATCGGAGTTCACACGAGCCGCAGAATAGAGGAATTTGAAGATGTTGTAATCGGACGTAACTTCGCCGAAGTTAAGGTTGTAGCCGCTGATGAAGTAGAACTCAATGCCCTGCTCCTGATTCAATTGTTTCAAACGGTCTTTCAAACCGCTCTGCGTGTTGTAGTTGATTTCCGCTTCACGCAGCACATTCTCGTAACCGGGTCGGGTCAAATAACGGTCACGGATACGGATATAATCGTCCGACGGAATCATCGCCATCATGGTCGGCGTTTTCATAACAAACTCGTCGCAAACGGCAACCAAAAGCTCGTCAATAAGCTTGCGAAGGAATTCCTTCTTGTAGCAGTGAATCAAGATTTCAATGATATCGCCTGTGGGAGAACCCATCAAATCGCTGAACATTTCGGTATAGAAAAGCTCGGCGGAATTGTCGGCGTAGTTCTGTTCGACAAGGTCGGTGAAGATTTTACTGCCGTTCCAGCAGCCGACGATGCTGACAACCTTTTTAACATCCTTTTCGCCGGCGTAAGTAGCAAGATAATTGCTGACCACGGATGCGCCCATGCTCATGGGCATCAAAATAACCTTTTGACCCGGGAAGTACTTTTGAACGGTGTTGTTGATGAAATCGTTCAAGCCGGAAACCGTGTCAACCATGCTGCCAAACGGAGCAAAATTGTAGCAGAACACTTTGTCGGTGCCGTACTCTTTCAGCGTTTCCTCTGCCGGCACAGTGCCGTAAAAACGCTCCGACTCGTATTTGCTGTACTCGGAAACGGGATAATTGTAGACCGGCGTCAAAATGTTGCTCGGAAGCTTGCTGTTCGAGTCGACAATGTTCAAGTAAAGCAAGTCCTTAGCAAGCTGATGCAGGTTTGAGGACTTGAGCAGATACTGACCGGTCACAAGAGAACCAATCAACTGCGTTGCGGTTGCAACCGTATTGAACAAAGAGGTCGGATTGGTAAGGATATGGCTCAAAACCGCTTTGGTGTCCCAGATAAAGAGGTTTTTGCGGGTGTTGTAACGGTAATCTTTGCCGTTGTAGTGAAGCACTTGTTTGCCATCGTCATCCAAAACATAGGAATGAGTTTGACCGATACCCGTGACAAAAACAATCGGTGCGCTTTCGTCAGCGAGCTGACCTTGAATGCCAAGGCTGTCCTGCACTTCTTCTGCCGGGGTGGTAGCAAGCGCTGTCGGAATAAAAGCAACCACCATGGTAAGGCAAAGCACAAGAGCAAGAATTCTTTTCTTCATTGGGTTTGCACTCCTTAATAATAGAATAGGTTCGATGGCTATTGTAACAAAGTTATCACAAAAAATCAACCGTACAAGCCAAGATAACGGTCAATTTACATAAAAATTTTTGTTTCATTGCCATTATTTCGGAGCTTACACAACAGAATGAAAAAATATCGTTGCTTTTTTCGGTTCGGTCGTTGCTTTTGCCTTGACGAAATCGGTTGAATGGTGTAATCTTTCCTGTGGAATCTTACAGAAGGTCGATTATGGTTTTATGAAAAACACAAAAAATCTCTCCGCTCACCGTGCGGTGATTCGGCAGGGCATAAAGGACGGAATCCCGATTGGGCTCGGTTATTTTGCCGTTTCCTTTTCGCTGGGCATTGCCGCCAAGCGTGCAGGCTTAACCGCCCTACAGGGCTTCATCACAAGCGCGTTGGTTAACGCATCCGCCGGTGAATATGCCGGTTTCAAATTCATTGAAGAAAACGCAACCTATGTTGCGGCGGCAATCATGACGCTTGTGGCAAATGCACGCTATTTTTTGATGAGCTGTGCGCTCAGCCAAAAGGTAACGCCCGAAACACCCCTGCGCCACCGCATTTTGCTCGGGTTTTACATCACGGATGAATTTTTCGGCATCACGATTGCCCGAAAGGAATTCGACCCGTTTTACACCTACGGTGCGGTGATGTTTGCCGCTCCCTGCTGGGCACTCGGCACGGCGTGCGGCATCCTTGCCGGCAGTGTTTTGCCCGTGAGCATTGTCAGCGCCTTGAGCGTAACTCTTTACGGAATGTTTTTAGCCATTATCATTCCGCCGTCACGCAAAAACAAAATCGTGGGCTTGTTTGTTCTCATCGGCTTCGCCTTGAGCTTTGCCGCATCCAGGCTTCCGTTTTTGAACGGTATTTCGGACGGCACGAAAACCATTGTTTTGACCCTGGTCATTTCGGCTGCGGCGGCTTTGCTGTTCCCCGTCAAGGAGGATGAGCATGACGCATAATGTTTACCTCTACATCCTCATCATGGCATTGGTCACGCTTGCCATTCGTGTGCTGCCGCTCACGCTGATTCGCAAGCAAATCAAAAACCGCTTTCTGCGCTCGCTTTTATACTATATTCCGTACATCACGCTT
>DNXM01000116.1:1985-7090 GCA_003505905.1 Oscillospiraceae bacterium | reverse complement strand
GACATTTCCCGCCATCATGGATGCCACGCAAACACCTGTTGCAGGCATTGCGGCGTTGGTTGTCGGCATTGTTTTGGCTTGGCTGGATGCGGGACTGTTCAAGGTTGCCGCCGCCTGCTGTGTGCTGGTGCTTGTGCTGGAGTTTTTTCTTTGCAAATAGCCAATCCGCTTTCAAAAAAGCTCATGCGTCACTTTCGGCGCATGAGCTTCTTTTTTTTTATTACTCGTTGGTCAATTTGCACATGAATTTCCAAGATTCCTCGCAGGCCTTGAACGGGTCATCGTCCGGCCAATCGCTGTCATGCTCGTACATGATGTACGGAATTTCCAGCTCGCAGGCAACCTTGTAGCACGCTTTCAAATTGACAATGCCCTGTCCGAGCGGAACAAAGTGGCGAACGCCCTCTTCATCAAAAATGTAATCTTTGAAGTGAATGACCTTGATGCGTCCCTTCATCTTCCGGAGCATTTCGGCAGGGTCTGCGCCGCCGTAGTGAATCCACGCAACATCGGGAATGAAGTAGAACACCTCGGGGTCGGTTTCGGCAAGGAGCAAATCCATCATACAGCGATTCATATCATCCAAACGGTAAAATTCAAACGCATGGTTATGATAATGGAACGAACAGCCTTGGGCTTTCATTTTCTTGCCGATTTCTCCGCTTTCACGGATGAAACGGCGCACATTGCCGCGGTTGCCTCGGAAGGTATCGTTCGCACTGCCCAAGCCGATGGCGTCGCAGTCAATCACCTTATGCTCGGCAATCAGGTTATCCAAATCGTCCGCCATGCGGTCAAACGGCTTATGGGTCAGGCAGACCTTCATGCCGTATTTGTCGAGAATTTCTTTTTGTGTCTGTGCGGGGATGTCACCGATGGCAGAAATTTGAACATCTGTCACGCCCATCGCCTTGAGGCGAGCTAAAGTCTTATCAAAATCCTCCGCTGTTTTGATGTGGTCACGCAGGGTATAAAGCTGTATGCCCATGGTTGGTTTTTTCATGGTTGATTCATCCTTTCAAGGTTATATTTTTTCTAATGAAGCAATTGCTCCGTGGAAGCAGGTGCTTTTTGCCGCCACGACCGTTGCCGTCTTTGCAAATTCGGAAATCTCCGACAAGGTCAGTTCGTCAAGAGTTCGTCCGCTCTTGAGCCACTCGCTCAAAAATGTACCGAAATAAATATCGCCTGCGCCCGTCGTATCAATCGTATCAACATCAAAAGGCGGTATAAAACGCTTTTCACCGCCGAAATAAACAACCGAGCCGTTTGCACCGAGGGTAACGAGTGCGACTTTCACGCCCTGTTCCGTCACCGCCGCCACCGCTTCATCCACATCGGTCTTGCCGGCTATCATCTGCACCTCTTCCTCCGAAGCTTTCAGAATATCGACGCTGCCGATAAACCGACCCATACGCTGTGCCGCCTGCTCGGCACTTTGCCACAGCAAGGGGCGATAGTTCGGGTCATAGGTCACGGTACAGCCTGCTTCACGGGCGACCTCCAGTGCATATTCCGTTGCGGAAAGGGACGGCTCATCCGTCAGCGAGAGCGAGCCGAAGTGGAACACCTTTGATTGACGAATCCGTTCAACATCCACACGGCTTTTGTCCAAAAATCGGTCTGCGCCGAAGGTGCGGTAAAAGCTGAAGCGGCGGTCGCCGTCTGCGTCCAATTCCACAAAAGCAAGCGTGGTGTTGTGCAGTGAATCGACAAAAAGCGCGCCGCAGTCCACGCCGACCCTGCGAACGGTTTCGGTGAGAAATGCGCCGTTGATATCGTCACCGACACAACCGATAAAGGAAGTTGTCATTCCCGCCTTTGCCGCCGCCGCCAACAAGTTCAGCGGTGCTCCGCCTGCCTTGCGCACGAAGCGTGCGTCCCCGTCTTCATCCGTTCCGTCGGGCACAAAATCAATTAAGATTTCGCCCAACGCCGTAATATCATAAGCCATGTTCCGACTCCCTTTTTTTAATATGATTTATAGTAACACACCGAGCGAGCAGAATCAAGAGTAAGTCGAAGATTCCGTTCGCCAATATAAAAAGTTCATTATTTCAAAACAACTTGATAGGTTCCGCTCATCAGCACACGGCTTGCCGAACCCGTGTCTTCAAACACCCAACCGCTCGGCAAAACTATTTTGCCCGTGTTTTCTTCACCTGCCGTAATCACCAAAACAATTTTCCCGCCGTTTCGTTCCCATTTTACCGCCACTCGTCCGACTGCCGTATCGCAATGCGCCTTGGCAAACCGCAGCGGCTCAACAAAGTTCGGCTTGACGGCAACCTCACGGCAATCCCTCTGATTGGGATTAACTTGAATGCCTGCAATGTGGCGGAAAAAGAAAGCGGAAATGTCGCCCATGAAATGATGGTTAAGTGAATGAATCTCCGACCCGTGCGTCAAAAAGTTTTCGGGTAGAGAAGTTAAACCAAGGTCAATTAAATGACCGTAGGACGGATAATCCCGGCGGACAATCATATGGAAAGCGGTCTGTGCATAGCCAAATTCCGCCAGCACACGAAACAGCACACGCTGACCGAGCAAGCCGAAATCAATATGCTCCTGTGTTTCACGCACAAAATCGAGAAGCCGCTCAAGGGCTTTCGGCTTTTCTTCTTCGTCAAAAGCACCGTAATACAACGCCATCGCCTGCGATGTTTGGCAGGTACCGACCACCGTTAAGGTTGAAAAATCAATTAAATGCTTTCGTGCGGCGGCACGGAGTTCTTCGTATAGAGCCAAAGCGAATTTTTGCTGAAGCCCTCTGCCGACCTCACCGAACAGAAACGCCGCCTTTCGGCAAATATCCATAGAAATAAGCGTGTCGGTCAATTCAACGGGTGCTTTCACCGTTGTCACGGGGCACCAATCACCCAAGCCGTAGGAAATCGTTCCCTTTTCGTTGCGAAGCGAAGAAAGAAAATTGAGATAGTGAAAAATCGCATCGGCGTTTTCTTCAACAATCGCCTTTTCGCCTCGGTAAAGATAAATGCGGTACGGCAGTTCAATCAGCGCCGCATCCCAAGCCGGACCGTTACAGCCTCGGTAACCCCATTTGTCCGTCGGCACAATCGCAGGAATTCTTCCATCCGTCAACTGCGCCGCCCGAATGTTGGTCAGCCATTCCCGACAACTGTCCTCCACGGCAAAATTCAGCAGCATTTGTTCGCACGAAGCGTTGGCATCCCCTGTCCAGCCGTTCTTTTCCCGATGCGGACAGTCCGTTGGAAAATAGAAAAAATTCGCCTGATCGGAATTGCGGGTCATGTGCTGTAAGGTATTCGCCGTTTCATCCGAGCAGAAAAATTCGCCTCGGCTCACGGGGGCGGAGGTGCAACCCGCAAAGGTGAGCAAATCCGCTTTCACCTGCTCATCCTTTAAGCCGATTACACAGCAATATCGAGCACCGTGATAGGTGAAAAGCGGCGAAAAGATTTCTTCGTCATCGCCTTTGAGAATGTAAATATCCCGCTGCGCATAGCCGTCGGGATAAAACTCCATATTCGAATAATCCAATTCGCCTTTTTCGTTGATGCGTTCGGCGAACTGCAAATCAAGCTGCTGCCCTTTTTGACCGCTCACCTTCAAAATCGGTACGCCCGAAACATTTTCGCCAAAGTCAAACACCCAGCCTTCCCGTTGCGGCGACATGAACGGATTCGGGGTCGGCGGCACATCGTGTCGTGGCTGATAAGGCGCAAGGCTTCGCTTGGTTACGGACACGGCACGCTTGGTTTCGGTGCGCACAATCGCACTCGCCCGGCAAAGCTTCTTTTCGCCTCTCGGGCGTTCGGCGATTTTTGCCGTTTGCCAAGCTGAATCGTCAAACCCGGGCAAATTCCAACCGTTTTGCTCCATTCTTGCATCGAAAACGCATCCGCACCGCAAATCGTCAAACAAATACGGGGACGAAGCGGTTTTGACCGTTTCATCCGCCTGCAAAAGGTGCTGTGTGCCGTCGCTGTCCTCCCACTCGATTGCAAACGCCACACGGGGAGAGCCGCGAAACGGTGCATCGTCAAAATCCCAAATCTGTCCGCCCGGTGCGTTCTGCATACCGTTGCCAAGCAAAATGCCGACCGTGTTTTTTCCGTTTGTTAAGTAGGGCAATATGTTGTAGGAATCGTAATACACCAAATGATCGGGATTGGAGATATAGGGGGCGCAAAGCCCTTTGGTGATGTCCCTGCCGTTGATGTACAGCTCATAAAAGCCGAGTCCGCAAACAGTCATTCGGCAGGATTTCGGCAAAGAATCCAAACAAAAGCTCTTTCTGAAATACGGGGCAGGCACCGCCTTGGTGTAGGTACTGTATTCGTGCGAGGCGCAAATAAAATTATCCGATAACATTTCTCTTTCTCTTTCTTTTTTCTTTGTTTTGCTTTTGGAATGACATACATGGAATTGCCTTTGAACGGGCTTTTGCCGTTTACTTTTTGTTTCGGTTGTGCTACACTTTTCTCATTCCCCGAAAGGAACGAAACGCCATGAACTATCAGCCGAATTATGCCGAACACTTTTCATGTCTTGCTTCCGCTTGCCCCGACACCTGCTGTGCAGGCTGGGAAATCATCGTTGACAAACAAAGCGAAAGCTATTACAAAACGCTTGGCGGAAGCCTCGGCGATGCCGTTAGGCAGGCAATGACCACCGATGAAGACGGCGACACCGTGTTTATCCAACGCAACAAACGCTGTCCGTTTTTGAACGAACAAAACCTGTGCGACCTTCGCACGGCAATCGGTTGGGAGCACACGAGCGAAATCTGTCGGGAGCATCCACGCTTCACCGAGGAATACGATGGCTTCACCGAACACAGTCTTTCTCTGTCCTGCCCTGCGGTCGGCAAGCTGATTTTTTCTTCGCCGGTTGCCTCCTGCTATCCGCCGATTCAAACAAAAAGCACGGACGAAGCTTTGAACATTCTCGCAAGCACCCGCAACGAGCTGTTCACGCAGTTGGATGAATCAAAAACGGTTGTGGAAAACATCAAACTGCTTTTTGAACGGTCGCTTTCGGCTCAAAACCAAATCGCCGAAATCGAATCGGAGGCCCGATTTTGGGATAAAATCGTTTACCCGAATGAAGATGACCTTATC
>DNXM01000116.1:0-1930 GCA_003505905.1 Oscillospiraceae bacterium | reverse complement strand
TCCGTCCTGCTCAACGAGTGTGAAATTTTGACCGACGAATGGAAACAGCTTCTGACCAAAAGTCAAAACCGCATTTCGTTCGCCGATACGGCTTCGTTTATCGCCGAAAACAACACTTCCGTCAACCGTGCGCTCGCCTATTTTGTCTACCGTTATTTTCTCAAATCCGTCAATCACCTTGACTGCCGTGCCACCGCCCGTTTCATTGTGCTGAGCACCTTTGCTCCGATTTTCATTGCGTATCAAACAAAAGGACCGCTTGAAGGAATTTACCGGCTTTATTCCAAAGAAATCGAGCACGACACGGTCAATCTCGATTTGCTGTTTGATTTTACTTTGTGGGAAGATTGAGCAAATTCGACCACTCCGCTTCACGGAAACCGGGGAAAGCGGAAGCTTCGGTAATCAACAGCGGCCGCTTGACGAGCATACCGTCCGTTGCAAGCAGGGCGAGCTGTTCGTCCTCGCTCATGTCGGGCAATTTGTCTTTTAACGCCAGCGACTTATAAAGCAAGCCCGATGTGTTGAAAAAGCGTTTGAGCGGCAAACCGCTTTGCTTTTGCCATTCACGCAGTTCCTCTGCGGTCGGGTTTTCTTCTTTGATGGGGCGCACCGAGTAGGTAACGCCGTTTTCATCCAGCCATTTCAACGCTTTTTGACAAGTGGAACATTTTTCGTAACAAAGAATCGTAATCATAACTACCTCTGACCTTCACTTTCTAATAATACCGAACATTATAGCAGACCGAGCGAAACTTTTCAATTTCCGAAATGCCGCACCGCCGAAAATCGCCGCAAAAAGTTGCTCTTTTTTCGAGGAAGTACTTGATTTCGCTCTTTTCGGACGCTATACTGAAGAAAAACACGAGGAGAAATGTCAAAAATGCTGAATTGTTCAAGCAAAACTTCATATTTTTACTTTTACTTTTATTCTTGCCGAAGATAATAGTAGAAGTGATTTTTGCTGCGCTGTGAACAACAACGAAAGATTGACTTATCGGAAGTCTTGCAGTAAACTCACTGCAAGGCTTCTTATTTTTTTCGGAAAGGATGCTGTATTATGGTCATTGTATTAAAGCACGGAGTAAAAGAAGAACAACAAAATCAATTGGTGCGTTGGTTTGAAGAGCAAAATCTGCGTGTCCACCTTTCGCAAGGGGAATACCAAACCGTGCTCGGTTTAATCGGTGACACGGCAAACCTCGACACCGATTTGATTGAAGGGCTTGACATTGTCGAAGCCGTCAAGCGCATCAGCGACCCATTCAAAAAAGCGAATCTGCGCTTTCACCCCGAATACACCACCGTGGACTGTGCCGGTGTGCCAATCGGCGGCGGTCACTTCGCCGTAATTGCGGGACCCTGCTCGGTGGAAAGTCGGGAGCAGGTGTGTCAAATTGCCAAACAGGTTCAAGCCTCGGGTGCAACGCTGTTGCGAGGCGGTGCGTTCAAGCCACGAACTTCGCCCTACGACTTTCAGGGCTTAAAAGCAGAGGGTATTGAATTTTTGTCGGAAGCCAAAAGAGAAACCGGAATGCCCATTGTCACCGAAATTATGAACGCCAATCACCTGCCGCTGTTTGAAAATGTAGATATCATTCAGGTCGGTGCTCGCAATATGCAAAACTTTGAGCTGCTCAAAGAGCTTGGGCACATCGACAAGCCGATTCTGCTCAAAAGAGGTCTTGCCAGCACGCTCAAAGAGCTGCTCATGAGTGCCGAATACATTATGGCAGGCGGAAACGAAAACATTATTTTGTGCGAACGGGGTATTCGCACCTTTGAAACCTACACCCGTAACACACTCGATTTGTCCGCAGTGCCCATGCTTCGGGAGCTGACGCATTTGCCGATTGTGATTGACCCGAGCCACGCCTGCGGCATTGCCAAGCTTGTCAAGCCCATGGCGATTGCCGCCGCAGCCGCCGGC
>DNXM01000057.1 GCA_003505905.1 Oscillospiraceae bacterium | reverse complement strand
AGCACGCCCTTCATCATGACCAAGCCGATATCTGCACCGAGCGTGAAGCTCATGAAGCACAGCGCAAGGAAGCCGAACACGGTGGTTAGGGAGCTGCCCGCAAGCGAGGTGAAGGTGCCGACAATGGCACGGGACATGGCTTCTTTTCGGTTGTCGGGGCTGTAGCGGAGCTCTTCCTCGTAGCGGTCTATGAGAAAAACGGAGTAATCCATGGTGACACCCAACTGCAAAATCGCACCGATGCACTGCGTGATGTAGGAAATACTGCCGAACATAATGTTACTGCCCATGTTGTAGGCAACGGCAAACAGCAGTGCCGTGAGCAGCAAAAACGGCTGAAGATAGGACTGCATGGTGAACATCATAATCAACAGAGCAACACCGATGGCAACCCCGATGTAGACGGGTGCTTCTTTGTCGGCAAGCTCTTTGGTTTCCACGGCAATGGCGGAAAGTCCGCTGACAAAGCAGTTTTTGTTCAGCAAGCCTTTGATGGCGTTGATGGCGTTCATGGTTTCATCGGACGAGCCGGATTGTTTGTACTGCACCATCATCATGGTGGAGGTGCCGTCCTGCGAATAAAACACATCGGTCAGCTCCTCGGGCAGTATGGACTGCGGAATGGAGATATCCGCCAAGCTGTCCACCCAAAGCACGGCGTTGACACCGTCCACCTGTTCGATTTTTGCCTTCAGTTCGGCGCAGTCTTTTTGCTGTGTGTTTTCAATCACGATGAAGGAGCTTGCCGCATTGTGAAAGGTTTCGTCCAAAATTTGCTCGCCCTGCACCGAATTCAAATCCTTCGGCAGATAAGACAAAATATCGTAATTGACAAAGGTTGCCAAATAGCCGAACAAAGAGGGCACAAGCAATGCCACGGCGAGGATGACAATGAGCTTCGGATGCCCTGCAATAAAGTCGGCGAGTCGTTTTATCATTATGTTTCCTTCCTTCTTCGGTTTTAGGGTGTAATGCTCTTGCGAATGACCGAGTCAAGGCACGGCCGAATGGCGTTCAGGTCATAGGGGAAATCGCCCGAAATGGCGTTGCAGCAAACACCGCCGAGCATATCGCTGAGCAAAAACAGGTGGATGTTTGCTTCGGCTTCGCTCATGCCGACATCCAAAAACGGCATGAGGAGCTGTTTCATATCTTCTCTTGTTTCTTCATCATCGCTTTCACAGTTGGCACGGTAGCAGGCGGAAAAGTTTTTGGTCAGCAGAGGAATCATTTTTTGATGGTTCACAAAATAATCCAAAAAGCGGTTGAAAACAAAGCTCAGGCGGTCGGCAGGGGAAAAGGTTTCCTTTTTACAGTTTTCCCGTAATTCGCCGAGTATTCCGTGCAGAACGGTTCGGCTTTCCGCAATCATCATTTGGTCAATCAAGTCGTGCTTATCCTTGAAATACAAATAGAATGTGCCCTTTGCCACGCCTGCCGCCTTGACAACATCGTCTACGGCGGTCATGTTCACGCCCTTGCTCTCAAATAAAGTATATGCGCTTTTGAGCAAACGGAGCTTCTTGTCGATTTTCTTTTGGGATACGGATGCCATACACTTCTTCACCTTTTTCAAAAAATGACCAACGGTCAGTTTTTTATTATACGCCTGTTTTTTCATTCGTCAAGCTCAAAAAGAAAAAGTTGAACAATTGTAATTCTTTGTAATTTCGCCGTAAGGATGCGAACAATTTGTAAACAATTGCAGTCTGTCTGTTTTTCTTTCGGAAAGACTTGACATAGGGGCGGTTTCGGGGTAAGATACTAATGTTACATATATATTGGGTGTTCGCTTCATCATTCACCATATATGCAACCCTTGCCGAAATCTACTGAACTGCATTTTCGGCACGGAATGAACGGATTCCTTAACTCAAATTGATTCTCAAAATTTTTACAAGGAGGTGCTGAATAATTTGAATATAGGATTGGGATTGGAAATCGCTCTTATTGTTGCCGCAGCGGTGGTGTTCGGTGTCGTCGGATTCATCATCGGCGGTTTACATAGACGCAGAGTTGCCGAAGCCAAAATCGGCTCGGCGAATCAGGAAGCGGCCCGTATTGTCGGCGATGCGCTGGCACAGGCCGAGTCAAAAAAGAAAGAAGCGATTCTTGAAGCAAAGGACGCCATTCACAAAGAACGCACTGCGGTCGAAAACGAGCTGCGTGAACGGCGCACCGAAATCCAGAAGCAGGAGCGCCGCATTATGCAGCGTGAAGAATCTCTGGATAAGAAGAGTGACAACCTCGAAAAGAAAGAGGAAATCCTCAACGGCAAAATCAAGGCGGCTGACGCAAGATTGGAAGAAGTGGAAACCATCAAGCGCAGTCAATTTGAAATGCTCGAAAAAATTTCAAATTATACCAAGGAGCAGGCAAAAGAATACTTGCTCAAATCGTTGGAAGACGAACTCACCACGGAAAAAGCTCACAAAATTCTCGAGTATGAGCAGAAGCTGCGTGACGAAAGCGAAAATATGGCTCGTGAGGTTGTTTCCACCGCCATTCAGCGTTGTGCCGCCGACCAAGTCGCCGAGGCAACGGTTTCGGTTGTGGCGCTGCCCAATGACGAAATGAAGGGTCGCATCATCGGCCGTGAGGGTCGCAACATCCGCACGCTCGAAACCATTACCGGTGTTGATTTGATTATCGACGATACACCCGAAGCAATCACACTCTCTTGCTTTGACCCGGTTCGCCGTGAAATTGCAAGAGTGACCCTTGAAAAGCTGATTTCCGACGGTCGAATTCATCCGACCCGCATTGAAGAAATGCATGAGAAAGCCACCAAAGAAGTGGAACACGCCATTAAACAGGCGGGTGACCGTGCGGTGCTGGATGCCGGCGTGAACGGCATCCATCCCGAATTGGTCAAAATTCTCGGTCGCTTGAAGTACCGCACCAGCTACGGTCAGAATGTTCTCAACCACTCGCTTGAGGTTTCGTATCTTGCCGGTTTGATGGCGGCGGAAATCGGTGCCGATGTCAAACAGGCCAAGCGTGCCGGTTTGCTCCACGATATCGG
>DNXM01000148.1:2080-4703 GCA_003505905.1 Oscillospiraceae bacterium | reverse complement strand
TAGGTCATGGTTTCCTTGTCGGAAAGCACTCTCGCTTCCGTCACTTCGCAAATGAACATTCCGTGCGTGTCCAAATCCACATACTGAACGACCTTCAGCGACAGGAAGGAGTTGATGTAGTGCGGCAGGAAAATCAAGCCGTTGTCACTGCGAAGCGGTTTGCAATCGGCGAATTTGTCTACATTGCGTCCGCTCTGAAATCCGAAATTCTCGAACACCTTGAACGGTGCCTCAACGGACAGGCAGTTGATGTTCATCACGCCGGTCTGTTTGATAACATGGTGCGAATAGTTTTGCTTGTTGATGCAAACCGCCACACGGTTGGGTGTGCTGGTGACCTGCGACACGGTGTTGACAATCAAGCCGTTGTCCTTTTTGCCGTCGTTGGAGGTGACAACATACAAGCCGTAACCGATGTTGAACAGCGCCGTCAAATCGTTTTTGTTGGCGGTGTCGTCTTTTTGCGCCAAATAATCCTTGCACAGCTCGTTTGCCATGGCTTCAAGCTGTGCGGAGCTTTCGTCGTTGAGTGTCGAAAGAATGCGAACATTGTTTTCGGTGTAGGTGATATTTTTGCACGGCTCGAGCATTGCTTTCATTGTTTTGATTGCCATGGGTGCCCAAGAGCCGTTTTCCATCAAGCCGATGGTCTTGTTCCTGTAGCCTCTCTCGGTCAAGTGGTTAATAAACTCCCGCATGAACGGGAAAATCTCTGCGTTGTAGGTGGTGGTGGCAAGCACAATGCGGCCGTAGCGGAACGCATCCTCCACCGCCTCTGCCATGTCACAGCGAGCCAAGTCGTTGACAACCACCTTCGGACAGCCCTTGCTTTTGAGCTTTTCCGCCAAAAGGTCAACCGCCTTTTTCGTGTTGCCGTAAACGGAGGTGTAGGCAATCATAATGCCGTCGCTTTCCACGCCGTAAGAGGACCAGGTGTTGTAAAGGTCAAGGTAATAGCCGAGGTTTTCGGTGAGAATCGGACCGTGGAGCGGGCAGATTTTTTCAATGTCGAGTGCGGCGGCTTTTTTGAGCAGAGCCTGCACCTGTGCGCCGTATTTGCCGACAATGCCGACATAGTAGCGTCTTGCTTCGCACGCCCAATCCTCGTCGGCATCCAATGCGCCGAACTTGCCGAAGCCGTCTGCCGAGAACAGAACCTTGTCCGCATCGTCATAGGTGACGATAACCTCGGGCCAGTGCACCATGGGTGCGGTAACAAAGGTGAGCGTGTGCTTGCCGAGCACCAGCGTGCTCCCTTCGCCCACAACCATGCGGCGGTCTTCAAATTCCGTGCCGAAAAAGTTCTTCATCATGGTGAATGCCTTTGCCGAAGAAACAATTGTCGCATTCGGGTAATTCTTCATAAAGTTGGCAATGTTTGCGGAATGATCCGGCTCCATGTGCTGAACAATCAAATAATCGGGCTTTCTGCCATCAAGAGCCTTGTCCAAATTGTCCAGCCATTCGTGGGTGAAGCTTTTATCCACCGTGTCCATCACGGCGATTTTTTCATCCTTGATTAAATAGGAATTGTACGCCATGCCGTTGGGAACATCGTACTGACCCTCGAACAGGTCAATTTGTCTGTCGTTTACGCCGATGTAAAAAATATCGTTTGTAACTTTCATTTTGTAACCTCCGTTTTTTTGCTCCGTGGAGCATACTAACCGTTATTATACTACCCCGTGACCGAAAAATCAAACAAAACCGGCGACTTTGTTTAACAAAACAGCGGTTTGTTTCAGTTGCTGTTTTTTGTTTTCTTTTCATTCTCGGTTATGTTGCAATCAAAGGCTTGATAAACCAGTTCAACAAGCTCCTTTCTGCTTGTCACATTCAGCTTTTTGTATGTTTCGCTATAGATTTTCTTGACAGCGCTTTCGCTGAAGTGCAGCTTTTCGGCGATTTGCCTGTTGGTGTAATTTTGTGTGGCATAAACGCAGAATTGAAGCTGCTGCATGGAAAGAATGTTGTAGCAGGTCAGGTCGTGTGCAACGGCGTAAGCCCTAAAGCGTTTATAGGTGTAGGTGCCTAATTGTTTAATCTTGTCTGCAAAATCCTTCGGAAAATCCGTCAAAGCTTTTTCATACTCGTTGGTGTAATAGCAATAAAAGCAAGCCGCACAGTACAGCAGATTTTTTTCATATGCAATGGTGAGCAACCGTTTCAAATGGTACATGGCTTTTTTTTGTTCGAATCGGGTAACATAAATAATGTACAGCTTGCTGTGCAAATCCTGCGCCTCATAATAATAACCGTTTTGCTCCATTTGCTGACAGTTAAGCTCGAACGAATCGAAATTGAGTGTCCGACAAAGTGATAAGTCGCCCTTTGACAAAGCAATCAGCGACAGGCAAATCAGCAAATAGTAAACGGATTGGTGATAGCGGTATTTGGGGTTGAAGGTGAAGTTTTCGTAGACAGACCGGTTGTAAACAAGCAACTCGGAATCAAGCCAAAAGGTGATGAGCTTCAAGTCCTCCGTGTGCTCTGTTTCTTCGGCTAAAGCCCGCTGGAGCTGGTAAACATAATAATTCAGCGATTGCTCGGTGTCGAACATAAGCGACAGCAAACAGCAGTGGTAATAAGCGGAGATTTTGACAAGGTTGTTTTCGGCGTTTTT
>DNXM01000148.1:0-2061 GCA_003505905.1 Oscillospiraceae bacterium | reverse complement strand
AGGCGGTTCATACCCTCATAAGATTCCTTGAAATTGCAGGCGTGAAAATCAAGCTGTGCCCGGCGCAGCTGCAATTCCTCTTCGGTCAGGGCAGGGGAATAGCGGTCGGCATCAAAATTGAGATACAGCGGAAAACGAAAACGGTCAACGGTCGGCTCTCCGTTTTTCGCTTTTTGGGTTCTGCCGTCTGCCGGCTTCGGCGTGTTCTCCGGTATCATCCAGGTTTTGCCCAAAATTCTTGCGCCCTCAATGCGTCCGTCCGAAACAAGCCGCAGCACACGGCGTTGGGAAACGCCCCATTTTTCCGCCATTTCCTTTGTGGTTAAGTAATTCATCAAAAAACTTCCTCCTATTGTACTGATGTTAGTATAGTGAAAATGCCGAAAAAGTCAAGAAAACGAGCAAAAAACTCACATAATTGCCTGAAAATATGTAATGAAACCGTTTTAAATGCGAATAAACAATAATAACAGCCCGAAAGCAGGGCGTTTTTGCCGAAAAAAATAACTTTTTCATCGGCTGAAAGCCATTGACATAACCATTGGCAGGTATTAAAATGACCATGATATTTTTTCAAGGAGGAACAATTTATGAAGAAAAAAACTCTCAGCATCCTACTCGCCTTGTGCCTGCTCCTGTCGGCTGTGCCGATGATGAGCTTCACGGCATCGGCGCAATCTATCACACTCGATGAAATGGCAGCATTGATGTCCGACTGCATCGAAGTAATCTACGACGAGTATACCAAAGTGACGACATACCGTTTGTTGCAGGATGTTACTCTTTCTTACACATTGGTCATTACCAGCTCCGACAATGCGATTCTCGATTTGCAAGGTCATAAATTGGAATTGATGCCGCAAGCCATGGGCTCCGTTATTCGTGTTAATGTCAATGCAACCTTGGCGATTTGCAGTTCCCAATCGGCAGAGCCCCACGAAATTATGAATCCGATTACCGGAAACAGCGGATATATCAATGGCGGCTTGATTACCGGCGGAAAAGGCGAATATGATGGAGAGTCAACTTGCGGCGGCGGAATTTTTAACGACGGAACATTGACCGTCGGTGAAACTGACGAGCTCTGGAGTGGTCCTGTCTATATTGCGGGGAACACCGCAACTCAAGGCGCCGGCGTTCATAACGGCGGCACCTTTACCTTGGGAAACAATGGTTACATAGCGTATAACAGTATGCCTTATCGTGCTCAAAGTCGCGGTGCCGGTCTTCAAAACTTAAATACCTTTACAATGACCGGTGGTTACATAGAAGGTAACGCAGTAATCCTTGGGGGAGAGCCTGTTGACAGCTGTGGTCTGGGAGCCGGCATATATACCGAATCAACAATTACGCTCGGCGGAACTGCGTGCATTCGAGATAATTATTGTAAGTCGTCGAATAACGAAGTAATCAAGCAGAATGATATCGTGCTGCGTCAGAATCAGGATGCGAATGCTGACGGAAAAATCAACCTGGGCACAAACATTAACAATTTGGCATTCGATATCGGAAAAATTGTTGTCATGCATGACTTTACTTATGAATCTACTCCCGATGTAGCTAGGGTTGGTCGAATTACCGATAAAGAGATTACCGAAAAAGAATTTAACGATTATTTTGCAAACTGCAACGGCAGAGGCGATAAGGAATGCAGTCTGGTTTACAACGAAGAGGGCAAATACGCCGAAACGGTGGCAATGGCAAACATTAAAAGCTGCACCAACGGCTCTGTTTCCATTGACAGCGGAACCGGAATCAAAGCATACGGCACGAAGCTGACCATTACACCGACCGCCGACAGCGGCTATGCGGTCGACAAAGCGTATTGTGATGCGGGCGAAACCTCCATTAAGATGAATTTGACCAAAACAAACGGCAAGTATGAATACAAGATTACTGATACAAGTGTTACTTTCTATGCGGAATTTAAGACGGCATATGCCATCACCAACAACGCCAAGGAAGCAAACAAGGCCACCAACAACGGTTATGTAACGGTTGTTGAGTCGGCAGCTTCCGGCGAAAACATTACGGTCACCGCTACGCCGAACAGCGGTTATG
>DNXM01000200.1 GCA_003505905.1 Oscillospiraceae bacterium | reverse complement strand
CATAAGCCTGACGGGAAATGTTGATTTTTTCTGCAATTTCCTCCTGCGAATACCCGTGAATGCCCCTGAGCATAATCAAATTATCCTTTAACATTCTCATCGTCCTCACAAATCAATTCTTTCGAATCTGCGGCAAGATTTTTTGCATGAAACAACCGTCAGCAAAACATATGATACAATTCCGCTCAAAAGCAAGGCGGATTGAATTTGAACAGAATCCGTTCCGAATGCGTTCAAAAACGAAAGCGCCGGAAAATGATGCAGTGCTTCGCCGATTCCGATTGTAATAAATAACAGAAAGCCATAGTACAGAAACGGTCTGCCGAATTGATAAGCCGTTTTGAAAAAGCCGCCCACAAAAAGTGCGTTGAATAATCCGAAGCCGAAAAACGCTAAACCGAGTGCAAAAAAGTTTGCGTTCATCATTGCATTCTTCACATACACGGCGGCATCACAAAGCAGAGTCATTCTTAACAGAACCGCAAGACCCATTATCACCAGGGCGCACAATTCGATTATGCAAACAAAAAGATATTTTCCTTTTACAACATCCCGTTTTGCAATGGGCAAAAGTGCGGAAAACAAAATATCATTGGTTTCTCTTGCATTTTGAAAGCTTTGAAAAATACCGAGCGTCACAAAGAAAACTCCGCACAAAATCGGATAGCCGGGAAGAAGAAACATGAAGCCGAAAAGGATAAAAACAAAAGTCAGCTTTGATGCGGAAAGATTGACCTCTTTCAACAAAATGTTACGCATGGGTACCGCCCCTTTCCATTCGCAAAAAGGTTGCTTCCAGATTTTCGCCCTCGTTTGAATAGGTCGCAATAAAATCCTCTTTCGGAAGAGAAGCAACGATTTTGCCGTTTGAAATATAGACAATGTCGTCTGCACATTTTTCAATGTCGGAAATAATATGAGTAGAAAAGAAAACGGCAACTCCATCCTGCTTGAGCTTATTAAAAATAGCAAGCAATTCATCCCTTGAAAACGGGTCGAGTCCACTTGTCGGCTCATCCAAAATCAGCACCTTGGCTTGATGCGAAAGAGCAAGCAAAAGATTGCACTTAACCTTCATTCCCTCGGACAGTTCGAGCACTTTTTTGTTTTCGTCTATGGCGAACACGGAAAGATATTTTTCATATGCCGCATCATCCCATGTGGCGTAAAACCGTTTCACATTCGCAATGATATCCTTGACCTTTTTTCGAGGATACCAGCTGACCGCACCCGTGGAATAACCGATGTGATTTTTGATTTCCTCCTCATGTTCAAAAAGGGATTTGCCGAAATATTCGATTTCACCGCTGTCAGCATGAACTAAATTCAACATAGATTTGATTGCGGTGGTTTTTCCGGCTCCGTTTCTGCCGATGAAGCCGGTTATTCTGCCCGCCGAAATGGCAAAAGACACATCGGAAAGTGCAAATGTCGGGTAGGTTTTATTTAATTGACGGATATTTACAAGGCTCATATGCTCCTCCTCATTGGGTTGATAGGAATATTATAATCGCAAACGGCAATGTTTTCAACCAACTGCAAATAACATATTTGATTGAGTTTTGTTAAGTTCGGTTGCGTCAGCCATACAGCGAACCGATAAACCTTCAAACAAGAAAAAAGCCAATCAAGAATCGGCCAACCATCGGTTTACCGACAGCGCAGATACACACGAAGGGCTGTACGGTATGCGAAACACGGCGAAGAAATTCGGATTAACCCGAGCTTCTTCGCCGTTATTTTCCTGCTTCACCGTGTCCAATTCACCGACACGATGGAGGTGTACCGTTCACTGATTTCCCTTTTATAAGACACCGTTACGATATTGCCGTCCTGCAATTCGACGCTTGCGGGATAACCGATGTCGGCATCGGTCGCTTCATCAATCAAAATTTCTTCTCCGATGGTTCCGTCCTGTTCGAGAATTCGTGCATAAATTCCGTAAGGCTTCATTCGGCGTGCATAAGACAACAAAATTCTTCCGTCATGCAGCTTCAAAAGATGCGGCGGTGAACCGCAAATCCCCGTTGCCTCCGGGTCGGACCATGTTTTGCCCTTATCCTCCGAAAAGGTTTTGTACATGGTAAAATTGTCGCCGTTTTCGTCAATTTGGGCACGGTAAAATGCAAGGATTCTTCCATCATCCAGCTCAACGCAATGCGGCTCATGGAATTTGCTCCACGGATGCTCCTTCGGCTTTTTGCAGGAACCGATTTTCACAAAATCAATGGAATCAGGCTTTGAACCATAGGCGTTAATCGTGTCCCGCTCTTCTTTTCCGGCGGAATACATTTCCTTTCCGACATACAAAATATTTCCGTCGGAAAGCTGAATCGGACCGTGCGGACAGCTCACGGGAATCCTCTTGCGCTCGCCCCATGTTTCGCCGTAATCCTCCGACACCTTGTAAAACGAGCCGCCCTTTTGGTCCTCCTCGTTCAACGCTGCGCAAAGGGCGAGCATCTCAACGCCGAATTGACCCGAGGATTCTTCAACCCAATCCGAGTAATGCTCTTTATATACGGCTATCGGATGCTTGAAATTCGTGATAAGCATTTTGCCGTTTCCCAGATACAGGATTCCCGCATCACGGTCATCCAAGTAGGAATCATCCGCAATCATCGGCGCAGACCAAGTCTGACCGTTATCACGGCTTTTATACAACAGCGTTTTGCCAAACGGGCACACATGACCCATACGGTGACCCGAGCAGACGGCATAGAGAACGCCGTTTTCATCCGCACAAACCGATGGCCATGCCGCATAAGCGAAGAAGTTTTCGATTTGACCCGTAACAACGCTTTTATGATTCATTTTCATTCCTATCAATCCTTTTCAATCAAATTGAGAAAATCGGATGGCCTTTGCTATAACCATATAACAATTTGCCCTTTGCGTCAAGCGGTAGGTTTCATTTTGTCTGTACTTGCTTTGTTTTCGGCTTTTTTGGCTCGGGCGGCTCAAGCATCAGCGCATCGAACAGCTCTTGCATTTTTTCGCTGTCTTCTGCGTCATCAACCACAAACATTTTCTGCTTCGAGCCTTCGTAACCTCTTTTGATGTGTTTTTGTTTTGGCAGACTGATTATATCACATTAAGGTTTTCTTTTCATCTTTTTTTGGTCGCATCATTTTAGCACACACAAAAAAGATTTTACAATTGAACGGAAAATAAAAAAACCTTGCGTTTCCGAAGCTTTTTTTAGAAAAAGGCTTGATTTTTTTCGCAGTATCATATATAATAACAAAGCTGTAAAAAGTAAATCGGGGTGTGGCGAAGTTTGGTAT
>DNXM01000038.1 GCA_003505905.1 Oscillospiraceae bacterium | reverse complement strand
CGATAAGGCATACATTGAGGGCTGCATGAAAAAGGGCGCAGAGTCCGCATCCCGTTTGGCGCAGAGAACGCTGGATAAATGTATGAAAAAAATCGGATTTAAGCAAATTTGACGGAGAATTTCACGGCATTTCCGAATTTCCGAAAATGTCGATAAATTTTCCGAAATACATATTGACAAACGCTACCGCTTTGTTATATAATGTTGAACATACAATGAGAATTTGCCCCTGCAAATTGCGGAGGGAGGGAATGTAAATGAGTAAGGTAGAAGTGAAAGAGAACGAGTCCTTGGACAGCGCACTCAGAAGATTCAAAAGACAGACCTCGAGAGACGGTGTTATCCAAGAAGTTCGCAAAAGAGAACACTATGAAAAGCCCTCTGTAAAGAGAAAGAAAAAGTCAGAGGCCGCTCGTAAGCGCAAGTATAAGTAATTACCGAAGGACGGGCCTTGTTGCTCGTCCTTTTTCATTGGTAGAAAGGTTACGGGAATCCGCATGGAATTGTCAAATTTGATTCGTGTTCTGCCCAAGGATATTGACGGAGCGGTGATTACGGATCCGTCGAACCGGCTGTATTTTACCGGTTTTTCGAGCGATGCCGGTGTGCTGATTATTTCACGCAGCGGCAATGTCTTTTTGACCGACAGTCGTTATATTGAAGCGGCGCAGGCAACGGTGGATTGTTGCGACGTGGTATTGCTCACGGACGAAAAAAAGCAGATTGCGCAGTATCTCAAGCGCTTCAACTGTTCCACGGTTGCCGTCGAGGCGGATTATTTCACCTTGAGCAAGCTCCGTGATTTCGGTAAGATGTTCAAGGCGGAAGGCTACAGCGCCGTGTTTGACGGAAGGTTGGACAAATGTATTCGCTATTTGCGCAGTGCGAAAGCGTCCTATGAAATCCGCAGCATCAAGGCGGCTCAACGCATTGCGGAGGATGCCTACCGCCATGCGGTGAAGTTCATCAAGCCCGGCTTGACCGAGCGGGAGGTTGCGCTTGCATTGGATTTTTATATGCTTCGCAACGGAGCCGATGCCGTATCCTTTGAAACCATTGCCGTCAGCGGCGTGAACACCTCAAAGCCGCACGGTGTGCCGACCGATAAAAAAATCAAATTCGGTGAATTTGTCACCATGGATTTCGGCGCCGTGGTCAACGGCTATCACAGCGATATGACCCGTACCGTTGCCGTCGGTGAGGTGGACGATACGATGGCGGAGGTGTACAGCATTGTGCTTGAAGCGCAGGAGGCGGCGATTCGCACCGTGTGCGCCAATGTTCCCTGCAACGAAGTGGATTCGGCGGCAAGAAGCGTCATTGAACAGGCGGGCTACGGTGAAGCGTTTGGTCATTCAACGGGTCACGGTGTCGGTGTTGAAGTTCATGAGTCACCGTCCGTTTCCGCCCAAAACACGGCGGTGTTGCGTGTGGGTAATGTGATTACGGTCGAGCCGGGCATCTATTTGCCTAATCAGTTCGGCATCCGCATTGAAGATATGCTCCTTGTCACGGCGGACGGTTGTGAGAATTTGACCGCTGTCGAAAAAGAGCTTACTGTGCTGAATAATTGAGAATCCGAGGAAAATAACATGGATAACACAAAGAAGGTTTTGGTGATTATCAACCCGAAATCGGGTCGTTTTACGGTGAAGAAACAGCTTTGGAATATTGCGGATATGTTCACCCGTGCCGGTTTGGAAACCACCGTTTACACCACGCAAAAGCGTGGCGATGCAACGGAATACGCAAAGCTTCTTGCCGATAAATTTGATGTAATTGTCTGCCGTGGCGGCGACGGAACCTTTAACGAAACCGTGAACGGTGTTTTGCAGTCGGGCGTGGATGTTCCCGTTGGCTATATTCCGAGCGGAACAACGAACGATTTTGCCCACAGCATCGGTGTTCCGACCGATGTGCAGTCGGCGATTGATTTGATTTGTGAAGTTGAGCCGAAGCCGCACGACATCGGCAAGGTGCTCAACAGCGGGCGCTATTTTAATTACACGGCTTCGTTCGGCATTTTCACAAAAAGCTCCTATTCTGTTTCGCAAACCTCCAAAAACCTGTTCGGCTACCCGGCTTATGTTGTGTCGGGGTTGAAAGAAATCAAAGATTATCGCCCAATGAGCTTGCGCATTACCTGTGACGATAAGGTTTACGAAGGGGAATATGCCTTCGGCGGCATTTCCAGCTCGTTGGTCATTGCCGGCATCATCAAATACACCCGAGACCAGGTTGCGTTTGACGACGGTGTGTTTGAATTGAATCTTGCCAAGCTGCCGAAAAATGCTTCGGAATGGGCGGAGGTTTCCAAGGATGTTTTGGTTTCGCATAAATATAACGAAAAGTATTTCACGCTTGCCAAGGGCAGTCATTTCGTGATTGAATCGCTTGATGACCAGGAAATCCCGTGGACGCTTGACGGTGAGTACGGCGGTTCGTTTAAGATGACGGAAATTGATTGCGTCAATAAGGCGTTCCGTGTTTACCGCAGTTAACGGAATACATAGCGTTACAGTGGCTGTTATCCGATTTCGGG
>DNXM01000235.1:8483-11798 GCA_003505905.1 Oscillospiraceae bacterium | reverse complement strand
TGTCTTGCCGAACCGATTTCATATTCGTTGAGCAGCTTGATGCAGCGGCGCATGGTTTGCTTGCAGCGTTCCACAATCCACTTATCAATCGGAAGCAAGTCAACCGTTTCGTTCTTGTCGTAATCATTCAAGTGCGTAAGCGTGAACTTGGAAGCATTCCACAGCTTGGTGAGGAAACGCTTGGCGATTTTCAGCTCATCGTCGGAGAAATAGGTGTCGGTGCCGAGCTTTGTGTTCGCAGCCCAATAACGGATGCAGTCTGCGCCGAACTCGTCGACCAACTGATTCGGGGACTTGACGGCATTGCCCTTGGACTTGCTGATTTTTTCGCCCTTTTTCGCCAAAACGAAACCGCAGACCATGATGTCCTGCCACGGAATTTCGCCCGTGTGATACAAGCTCTTGGCAATGGTGTAGAACGCCCAGGTACGAATGATTTCGTGCGCCTGCGTGCGCATGGTCATGGGCGCAAGGGTGTCGGAAATATCGGTGCCGTCCGGTTCTTCCCAATGTGCATTGATTTGCGGAGTCATGGAAGAGGTCGCCCAGGTATCCAACACGGAGGATTCGGGGATAAACTCGGTGCAGCCGCATTCGCAGGTTGCTTCGGGTGTGTATTCCAACGGATTCACCGGCAGAATGCTCTCATCGGCGAACATCGGCTTGCCGCACTTTTTGCAGTACCAAACCGGGAACGGAACGCCGAAATAACGCTGACGGGAAATGCACCAATCCCACTTGAGGTTTTCGACCCAAACATCGTAGCGGTTCTTCATGAAGGTCGGATACCAGTTGATTTTTTTTCCGGCTTCGACAAACAAATCACGGTGAGAAAGGATGTCGATATACCACTGACGGGACGGCAGAATTTCAATCGGTTTGCCGCAGCGCTCATGGGTTTGAACGGTGTGAACCAAGTCTTCGACCTTTGTCAAAAGGCCCTGCTCGTCCATCATGCGGACAAGCTCTTTTCTTGCACCGTAAACGCTCATGCCGGCAACATACGGCACGCTCTCGTCCAAACGACCTTCGGTGGTGAGCACCTTGCGGTAGGGCAGGTTGTGCTTTTCGCACCACTCAACGTCGGTTTGGTCGCCGTAGGTAGCGCACATAACCACGCCGGTACCTTTATCGAGGCTGACAATTTCATCGGTGAGAATCGGCACTTCGTAATTGAACACGGGCACGACTGCCTTTTTGCCGACATACTTGGTGTAACGCTCATCCTCGGGGTTGACGAACAGGCAGACAACGCCGTAAAGCAGCTCGGGGCGAGTGGTGGCAACCGTCAACGGCTCACCGTCCACCATGAAGGAGATATAGTTAAAGGTTGATTTAATATCCGCCGAATCCAACTCCGCCTGTGCAATGGAGGTCTGACACTCGGTGCACCACAGAACGGGGGATTCCTTGACATAAGCTTTGCCTTCTTTGGCAAGGCGAATGAACGATTTTTGCGAAATGCGGCGAGAACGCTCGTTGATGGTTTCGTAACGCAAATTCCAATCCACCGAGAAGCCGAGGGACTTCCACAAATTCGTGAACTCCTCGACATATTTTGCAGTGGTGGTCATGCACTTTTCGTACAGCACATCACGGGGCAAATCCTTTGCCTTGATGCCCTCTTCCTTTTCGACCAAACGCTCGGTCGGCAGACCGTTGTCGTCAAAGCCGAACGGATAGAACACATTGTAGCCCGTGAACTTGCGGAAACGGGCGACCATTTCCGCCTGTGTGTAGGAAAAAATGTGACCGATGTGCAGCGAACCGCTGACGGTGGGAGGCGGTGTGTCGATGGAGTAAATCTTGTTGGGGCTGTTGGGGTCAAAGCGGTAAACATCCTTGTCCGCCCAGAGCTTTTGCATCTCTTTTTCGGCGGTTTTGAAATCATATTTGTCCAGCATAATTCAAACTCTCCTGTTGAAATTTTCTATGTAACAGCAATTTGCTTTTTACTTTACCGAATGCCAACCTTCGGCTTGACGATTTGCATACCACTCGTCAAATTCGAGGTAAATAAATTCAATGTCAAATTTTTCTTCGTTGTAATACACTTGCGGAAAGACATTGATTTTTTTCGTGTAAACATAGTCTGTCGGTAACCGAATCGCTTCGATTTGCTTGGGGTGTTCCTTCATCTTGTACTCAATATACGCAACCTGCTGCCGTGACATCCAGCCAATATCCGTGAACAGAATGCTCAGGCAAACCGTCAAGGCTGCCAAGGCGCCGATTCCCGCCCATGCCGACCGATAGACCGCATCCGACGGAATATCCTTGAGCAGCAGCCGAAGCGGCAGCAACACACAGGCGCAGAGGAAACAATAGCTGAGCATCATACAGCGGGGACCAAACGGCGTGACAATCATCATCGGGGCTATGGCAAGACCTGCCGCAAGAAAACCGCACAGCGTCAACCGCTTTTCCGTGCTTTTCGGCATTGCCGAAAGCAAAGCAATCACGCACACCGCAAACCCCAAGCACGCCGCAGCAAACACAAGCTGATAGATATTTTCGCTTTTGGGCAATGCGGTTTTTGAACCGATTATATCAAACAGCACAAGAAAAGCCGTTGAGGTCAGCAAGCCGATACGGCAAGCTCCGAACGCTTTTTTGTGTCGGACAAAAGCAACGGTTTTTTTGGCAAGAGCCAATGTGACAACGCACAAAAGCACAAGCAAAATGCGACAGCCGAAAAGACCTCGAACGGTTTTCGACATATTTCCATACACACAGGCAAGCAGGTCTTGAACGCCGTGAAGATGAATCACCCGATATTTTTCGACCAAATCGCTCGAGGGCGAAAACAAAAGGGGAATCGCAACCATCACGGCGGCACCGAAAAGCATTGAGGCGAGCCAAGCAATCCCTTTTGAAATGCACCTTTTGGTTTTCACCGCATAGAACAGCATCGGTGCCCCGATTAGGAGCACATTCATCAGCGAATTCAGCTCCGAAAAAAGTTGAGCCGCTGAGCCGCACACAATCACAAGCGCAAGGTCTGCCATTCTGCCTGCCTTGTTTTTTTCCTCGTGGAAAAAGGCAACTGCGCCGAGCAATAAGAAGAAAATCGGCGGAACATAGTTTTGAAAACCGCTTGTCCACGCAAGCACCTCACCGAACAAAGACGAGCCGACGCCGAAAAACAACAGCGCCGTCAAGGAGAAAAACAGAAGCTCTCGGGTGCGATCTTTGCCGCTGAGAAGCTTTGCCGCCAACGCAGCAACGGCAACGGAAAGCAACGATTTTTCAAGCACCATTGCAACACGATACCGCACCAAAAGCATAGCGGAAAGATTGCCGAGCAATCGCCCG
>DNXM01000235.1:2542-8471 GCA_003505905.1 Oscillospiraceae bacterium | reverse complement strand
AGTGCATCTTGCAGAATTTGGCGGAAGGTCGTTGAGCCGTTGGAAAGAAACAGGTAATCATCCAATATGAGTGGAGAATTAGCCATCACCCAACAGGAAAACGCAAACATCACGGCGTAAAGTCCGCATAGAATCCAACGGCTTTTTTGCTCGGTGCTTCTTTTTTCGGGCACTCGCCACCGCCCCCTTCTATGTTACGGAATTAAACTTTGCGAACGGCAATTTTCACATTCTTGCCGTTGATATCAAAGGCTTCGGCTTCCACGGAATCGGTGCGGCGGATTTCGTCGGCAAGCAATTCCTTGGAAACATTCGCCACACCGGGCGCAAGAAGCTGTTCAAACTCATCGTCACTCTCATAGGTGATAACGATGCGATCCATAACCTCGAAGCCCGAGGATTTGCGCAAATTCTGCACCTTGGAAACAAACTCACGGGCATAGCCCTTTTGAATCAATTCGGGGGTCAGCGTGGTTTCGAGCACGACGGTAATGCCACGGTCGGCGGCGCTGACAAAGCCCTCTTTTTGACCTGTGCTGACAAGCAAATCGTCGATACCGAACGACACCTCCGTGCCGTTGAGCGTGGTCGTGTGTGCGCCGTTGGCTTCAATGTCGGCAAGAATTGCGTCGCCGTCCGCATTCGCCAAATATTCACGAATGGCGTTGAGCACCTTGCCGTACTTCGGGCCGAGGGTCTTGAGCTGGGGCTTGATGTCGTGGGAGATGAAGCCCTTGGTGGAATCCACCTGCTCGGCTTTTTCCACATTCAATTCTTCCGCAATGATGGAAAGCATCTCTTCATCAAAACGGCTGTTGTCGTTTTCCAAGCAAACCATCAGTCGGCTCAACGGCTGACGGATTTTGAGGTTCGCCAAATTACGGGCATTGCGGGCAATACCGACAGCGTCATAGATGAGCTGCATATCGTGCTCAAGCGTTTCGTCAATATACGCCTCCTCGCACACCGGGAACGCACACAAATGGATGCTCTCGGGTGCTTCGGGGTTGTTCTTGCGAACCAAGCGCTGATAAATCGACTCGGTTTCAAACGGAATAAACGGAGCCGCCAAGCGAATCAAGGTTTCGAGAACGGTGTAAAGCGTGACATAAGCCGCCTTTTTGTCCTCGGTCACTTCGCTCATCCAGAAACGGCGGCGGCAGCGGCGAACATACCAGTTGGACATAATGTCCACAAAATCCACCAACGCACGGGCGGCCTCGGTGATGTGGTAACCGCCAAGCTCGGTGTCAACTTTTTTGACAAGCGTGTTAAGTGCTCCGAGAATCCAGCGATCCATCATCGTCAGCTTGCAGTCGGACGGCTTATAAGCGGCGGCATTGAAATTGTCAATGCCCGAATAGAGGTTGTAGAAATGGAAGGTGTTCCAAAGCGTGCCCATGAAACGACGCTGATGCTCGTTAATGGCGTCGCCGTCAAAGTTTGTCGAAATCCACGGTGCGGAGGACACATAGAAATACCAGCGGATGGCATCGGCACCGTGCTCATCCATGACCTCCCACGGGTCAACGACATTGCCCTTGTGCTTGGACATCTTGATGCCGTCCTTGTCGTTGACAAGACCGAGGGCGACACAGTTTTTATAAGGAGATTTGCCGAAAATGGCGGTGGAAATCGCCTGAAGCGAATAGAACCAGCCACGGGTTTGGTCACTGCCCTCGCTGATAAAATCGGCAGGGAACTGCTTTTCGAACAAATCCTTGTTTTCAAACGGATAGTGCTGCTGGGCAAACGGCATGGAGCCGGAATCGAACCAACAGTCGATAACCTCGGGTGCACGGTGCATCGTGCCGCCGCATTCGCACGCAAAGGTTAAGGGGTCAACGCTCGGCTTGTGCAGGTCAATGTCGCTCGGTGCGCCGGTGAGCTTGCTCAGCTCCTCAACACTGCCGATGACATGGTGCTTTTCGCACTTGTCGCACACCCAAACGGGCAACGGCGTGCCCCAATAGCGGTCACGGGAAATCGCCCAGTCAATAACATTGCCGACAAAGTTGCCCATACGACCCTCTTTATAGGTTTCGGGGAACCAGTTGACGGAATTGTTGTCGGCGGTGAGTTGGTCACGCAGCTCACTCATGGCAATGAACCAAGAGGCTCTTGCAAAATAAATCAAAGGGCTGTCGCAACGCCAGCAGAACGGATATTGGTGCTCAATGGGAAGCACCTTGAACAAAATGCCTTCGTTGCTCAAACGGGTGATAATATCGGGGTCGCAATCCATCACAAAACGGCCGGCGTATTCGCCGCAGATTTCGGGGTAACAACCACGCTCATCCGCCATTTGAATGAAGGGAAGCTTGTATTTTTTGCCAACCAGGGAGTCGTCCTCACCGAAAGCGGGAGCAATGTGAACAATGCCGGTACCGCTGTCAAGTGTAACATAGTCATCGCACGTGACGAACCAGGCTTTGTCACGGTACTTGTCCGCAACATAGTCAAAAATCGGCTCATATTTGCGGTACTCCAAATCGGTGCCCTTGTATTCGGCAACGACTTCGTACTTATCTTTTTCAAACAAACCGTCCACAAGAGCCTGCGCCAAAATGTATTGACAACCCTCGGTTTTGATTTTGACATAGGTCGCTTCGGGGTTCACGCAAAGTGCTGTGTTGGAAAGGAGCGTCCACGGCGTGGTCGTCCAAGCCAGATAATAGGTGTTTTCCTCATCCAACGCTTTGAAGCGGATGAAAATGGAACGGGTTTTGATGTTTTTATAGCCCTGTGCCACTTCGTGTGAAGAAAGCGCAGTACCGCAACGGGGGCAATAAGGCACAACCTTGTGGCCGTGGTAGAGCAGACCCTTTGCGTCAATCTGCTTGAATGCCCACCAAACGGATTCGATGTAGCTGTTGTCGTAGGTGATATACGGCTTTTCAAAATCTGCCCAGAAGCCGATTCGCTCGCTCATATCCTCCCACAAATCTTTATATTTCCAAACGCTCTTGCGGCATTTGTCGATAAACGGCACAATGCCGTACTTTTCAATATCGGACTTGCCGCTGAAGCCAAGCTCCTTTTCAACCTCCAGCTCAACGGGCAGACCGTGGGTGTCCCAACCTGCCTTGCGTTCAACATGGTAGCCCTTCATGGTGCGGTAACGGGGAATCAAATCCTTGATGGAACGGGTGAGAATATGGCCGACATGGGGTCTGCCGTTTGCGGTAGGCGGACCGTCATAGAAGGTGTATTCGGGGTTGCCCTCGTTCTTTTTTACACTTTTACGGAAGATGTCGTTTTCTTTCCAGAATTCACGCACTTCCTTTTCACTTTCAGCAACATTGTACTGGGCGTCCGTTTTTTCAAACATGATGCATTTCTCCCATAGTAAAAATAAGCATTATCTATGTAATAATAACACCTGAAAAAACAATCGTCAAGCAATATCCGATTTTTTCATGGGAACACAACCGATTTTTGCCATGGTAACGCCGAAACCGCTTGCTCACAACGAAAAAACGGCTGTTTTGGAAGAAACAAAAATGACACCCCGGGGATTTCTCCCCGAGGTGCCGAGTGGATTTAATTTGCGAGTTGACTTACATCAACCAACTTATTGGGCAAGCTCGATGGTGTAGACGCAGCCTTCCGGAGTCGTCCAACCACTGAGGGTCTTTGCCTTGATGGTGCATTCGCCGACATCGACGGAACGGAAGGTTCTGGTGATGGTCCAAACAAGGTTGTCACCCTGCTCAACAGCGTAAGCGGTGGTGTAAGTGGAGGTCTTGCCGTTTGCAAGAGCGAGCTGCAACTTCATAACATCCTTCGGAGTGGTTACGGTGAAGGTGACAGCAGAGCCACGCTTTGCATTGATTGCAATGGTCTTGCTGACTTGTTCACCGCCGACAGCAGCGCCGGAGGAGATAGCCGGAGTGTAAGTTGCATATTCAAGGTTCAGCTCAAGGCCTTCCTTATCCCAAACTTTGCCGTACTTAGCAATTACTTTGTAGTTGCCGGCAGCAAGGTTGAGGTCAAGGGTCCAAGTTTCATATGCGGGTTCTTCGGTTGCATAATCAACCTCTTGACCCTGTGCGTTGAAGGACTTGATAGCGACCTTTGCATGGTATCTGTCATAAGTCTGGGTTGCGCCGTTGGGAGCAATAACCTGAATCTTAGTGGCAGCACCGTTAATCTTGAAGGTGTAGGTCATGGTGCCCTTTGCATAGTAGGTATCGGCAGCATATTCAGCAGAAACGATGTTGGACTTGGAGATTGCCAAAGCATTGAATGCTGTGGTCAGCTTCTCGGCAGCATCGGTAATGGAAGCCTGGTTGGTGCCTGCCTTGTTGTCGACAAGGTTCTTGTCGATTGCTACAGCAGCGGTCTTTGCATCGGAATATGCCTTCCAAGAAGAGGTGGTGTAAGCTTCTTCGTCAAGCTCGGGAGTAAGACCAAGAGCGGTGTTCAAAGCGTCGTAGTTGCAAAGGCCACGAGAGGTAAGAGTCTTGGCAGCGGCAAGGTCGGTAATTGCATCGGCAACTTCTTCCTCTGTTGCGTTGTCGTCGTCATAGACTTCCTGTGCTTCGGCAAGTACAGCGGTGTAGTTGTCCCAGCTATCCTTTGTTGCAATGTCCTCTGTCAAGGTCGGGTCGCCTGCGATTTCGGTAGCAAGAGCGGTCTTGTCAGCCTTGGGTACGAGTCCCCCAAGAGCTTCGCTCAATGCGGAGGCAGCGGCATCAATAATACCCTGGTTTACGCCTGCTTCATCGTCAAGCATCTCCATATTGACTTCCTTGGCTGCCTGATAAAGAGCCTTGACATCGGTGGCGCTAACCGATTCGGGCGTGTAGTTGGTGTCAATGACATCTTCAATTTCTTCATAATCGGCGATTGCATCATTGAGGTCATCATAGTCGCAATCGGGAAGCAGTTCAACACCTTCAATAGCCTGTCTAAGAGCGGACTCTGCGTCGTCAACCTCATCCTGCGTTGCGTTGGGGTCTTCAAAGACTTCCTGTGCTTCCTCAAGCTTATCGGTGTAGTTGCTCCAAGAAACGGAGGTTGCGTCCTCCTCCTCAATCTCCGGAAGAGTGTCGATTGCATCTTCCAAATCGCCCTTGTTTGCTTTTTCAGCAAGTGCGTCGATAGCATTGCTCAAAGATGCGATGGCAGCCTCGATATCATCTTCGCTTGCATCGCCGTCATCGGCAACAGCCTGAGCGGCTTCAATAGTAGCTTCGAGATCGGCATCCTCCCAAGAATTGGGCGTGTAGTCATCTTCTTTTTCAAGCAATTCGGTGGCATTGCTGATGGCGGTCAACAATTCGCTGTTGTCGGCTCTTTCATCAAGCTGATCCTCAGCCAGAGACAATTCTTGGATTGCAGCCACAACATCATCTGTGGTTGCATCTTCGTCGTCGTAAACTTCCTGTGCGGCAGCGATAGCATTTGCGAGGTCTGCCGTATCCCAAGAAGTGGGCGTGTAGGCATCTTCCTCGTCAAGCTTTGCGGTGGCATTGTTGATGGCGGTCAACAATTCGTCCTTGTTAGTTGCCTTTTCAACAAGTGCTTCGATAGCATCGTTCAAAGCGCTGATTGCTGCTGCGATTTCATCTTCGGTTGATTCATCGTCGTCGTAAACTTCCTGTGCGGCAGCAATGACACCTTCAATCTCTGACGCAGCCCAAGAAGTCGGCGTGTAGTCATCTTCATCCTTACTATTTGCTTCGGTAAGCTTGTCGTACAAAGCAGAGCTGTCAGCCTTTTCAACAAGTGCGCCGATTGCGGTTTCCAATGCGCTGATGGCATCGGCAACATCCGAAATCGTTGCATTGTCGCTGGCAGCAACCGTCTGTGCTGCTGTGATAACATTGGCAAGGTCAGCAGTCGACCAAGAAGCTGTGGTGTAATTGCTTTCTGTCTTACCCTGTGCTTCGGTAATCTTGGTGTTCAAAGCGGTCTTGTCAAC
>DNXM01000235.1:2331-2470 GCA_003505905.1 Oscillospiraceae bacterium | reverse complement strand
GAAACCGTTGCATCATCATCGTCATTAACATCCTGTGCTGCTTTGATAACATTGGCAAGGTCAGCGGTCGTCCAAGAATCGGAAGTGTAACCGGTGGAGGTGATTGCGCTTGCATTGGTGATTGCGGTGTTCAAAGCGG
>DNXM01000235.1:0-2247 GCA_003505905.1 Oscillospiraceae bacterium | reverse complement strand
GAAACCGTTGCATCATCATCGTCATAAACATCCTGTGCTGCTTTGATAACATTGGCAAGGTCAGCAGTCGTCCAAGAATCTGTGGTGTAACCGGTGTTGCCGGCGGTAACGATTGCGCTTGCGTTGGTGATTGCGGTGTTCAAAGCGGTCTTGTCAACTTCAAGTGCTGCAATAGCATTGCTGATGGCGGTGACCTGTGCGGCAACATCCGAAATTGTTGCGGAGCTGTTGTTGTAAACAGTCTGTGCTGCCGAAACAACATTAGCGAGGTCAGCAGTCGTCCAGGAATCTGCGGTGTAACCGGTGTTGCCGGCGGTGACGATTGCGCTTGCATTGGTGATTGCGGTGTTCAAAGCGGTCTTATCAACCTTAAGTGCTGCAATAGCATTGTTGATGGCGGTGACCTGTGCGGCAACATCCGAAATCGTTGCGGAGCTGTTGTTGTAAACAGTCTGTGCTGCCGAAACAACATTAGCAAGGTCAGCAGTCGTCCAAGAATCTGTGGTGTAACCGGTGTTACCGGCGGTGACGATTGCGCTTGCGTTGGTGATTGCGGTGTTCAAAGCGGTCTTGTCAACCTTAAGTGCTGCAATAGCATTGCTGATGGCGGTGACCTGTGCGGCAACATCCGAAATTGTTGCGGAGCTGTTGTTGTAAACAGTCTGTGCTGCCGAAACAACATTAGCAAGGTTAGCAGTCGTCCAAGAATCTGTGGTGTAACCGGTGTTGCCGGCGGTGACGATTGCGCTTGCTTGAGTGATAGCTGCGTTCAAAGCGGTCTTGTCAACTTTAAGTGCTGCAATAGCATCAGCAATTGCGGCAACCTGTTCGGCAACATCCGAAACCGTTGCATCATCATCGTCATAAACAGCCTGTGCTGCTTTGATAACATTGGCAAGGTCAGCGGTCGTCCAAGAATCGGAAGTGTAACCGGTGGAGGTGATTGCGCTTGCGTTGGTGATTGCGGTGTTCAAAGCGTCCTTGTCAACAACAAGCTTGGCAATAGCCTCAGCAATTGCGGTAACCTGTGCATCAACCTCGGTCTGGGTAGCCGTAGCGCTCTTGGCAACGTTTTCGGCAGCTGCAATAACAGTTGCAAGGTCTGCATTCGTCCAAGAATCTGTGGTGTAACCGGTGGAGGTGATTGCCTTTGCGTTGGTGATTGCGGTGTTCAAAGCGTCTTTGTTGACTTCGTCACCGCCGCCACCGGTGTGGCTCTTAATAACAGAAATCGGGCAAGAAGCACTGTCAAGCTCATAAACAATATCGCCGGTTGTTGTAGTGTTCGGATAAGCAACAGTGAGCTTCTTGTCAGCGTTCAAAGTGCTGGATGAACAGAAGTTTGTGGTGTTGTCAAATTCGGTTGTAGCTTTGAGAGAACGAACAGGGAGATAAGCGGTACTTGCCGTTGTGCCCTTCTTCTCAAATGCTACGGCAGGATAACCAACCGTGCCGGTGGAACCGACGGTAGCATTAGAATCAACCTTCAAATAGAAGCTGAAGAGCTTTTCGGGAGTGGTAATAATCATGTTATAACCCTTTGCCGGAAGTGAATCCGTCGGAGCCGAGTAACCTATCTTCAGGAAGTTCAGGTTGGAAGCAAAGCCATCCGCGCTCAAATAGTTTGTTTCTGTAGTACCGCTGCCTTTGTAAGCGTTCGGGTAGTTGGACTTCAGTGCGCTGTAGGAACCTGCCATGATACCGGTAGAAACAGCAAAGCCGTCTTTGTACTCATACGGAGCACTTTCCAAAGAACCGTCACGGTCACCATCGGAAACAGGAGCGATTTCAAGAACAGCGGTCTTGTCGACAGTTGCCGGGGGATTTATATAGGTGTAGGTGGTAAAATTGTTTGCCTTGTTACGGGTGGGAAGGAAGATTGTGTTGGTGTAAGCAGGAGTCAGCACAAGAGAACCAACGAAGAAGTTGGACTGAACCCATGTTTCAACACGAATAACTTCGCCGGGGACAACCTCGTAATTACCGGATTTGTTTGCAGTAATTTCGGTTTCGGTCATCGGAGTTTTTGATGTATCAACAAGATACAGCTTGGTGATAATTTTTGCGGTGTAGGGGTTGCTTGTGGAGTTCCAATTGTAGTAGTCGGTAATGGTTGCATAAGCACCGACCGCTACCATGCCGACGATCATCGCAACAGCGAGAACGAAAGCGAGAATGCGCTTGGTCACTTTCATAGGGTATTTCCTCCTTAATTTTTTATATTGCCGCATACACGGTAATATTCAT
>DNXM01000165.1:515-2701 GCA_003505905.1 Oscillospiraceae bacterium | reverse complement strand
ACGAAGCAAAACAAAATACCTCAAAAGCACGCAGCTTGAGCCGATTTTGACGAAGCAGCTCAAGCAAGCGGGTGTGATTCAGCCATGAAGACCCTGCTGTTGCGTCTGCTTCGGTTTTATCGCACAAAAATCTCGCCGCTCAAACCGCCGATGTGCCGCTATTACCCGACTTGCTCGGAATATGCCGTTCAGGCGATTGAAACGCACGGTGCCCTCAAGGGCAGTTTGTTGGCGATTCGGCGGCTTTTGAGGTGCAATGTTTTGTTCCCCGGCGGATACGACCCGGTACCGCCCAAGAAGAATCACCACCACACGGAGGATGACCCATGACCGGTCTTTACGATGCCATTGCCGTCCCGTTCGGATGGTTGCTCGGACAGTTTTACAACTTGTTTAACAACTATTTTGTTGCGATTGCTTTTTTTGCTTTGCTTGTCAAAATCGTGCTGTTGCCCAGCGCCGTTTCCCAGCAAAAAAGCAGCGCCAAGCAAATTCGTCTTCAACCGAAGCTTCGCCGCATCCAAGAGCGCTACAAGGGCGACAAGGACGCGCAGCGCAAGATTCAGGAGGAGCAGCAGGCTCTTTACCAGCGTGAGGGTTTCAACCCCATGAACCAAGGCTGTTTGCCGTTGCTGATTCAGTTCCCGATTATCATCGGTCTGTACGGTGCGGTCTACAAGCCGTTGTCCTACTGCTTAAAAATCGGCGAAGACACCATCACAAAATTAACCGAGCTTGTCAACACCTATTTGGTGGCAACCGGCGGAAAAGCCGAAACCGGTCGTGCCGTAGAAATTACGGTTATCAACAATATCGACAAAATTTGGCAGAAGGCTCTTGATGCGGGAATCAGCGAAAAGGTTTTGCAGACCATCAAGTTTTTCGGCAACAAGGAATTCAGCTTTTTCGGTCATTCGTTGAGCACCAATCCGAGCTTCAAAGCCATGGATTTGCTTATTTTAATTCCGATTTTGTCGTTCCTCACCTCGTTGGCATCCTCTCTCATCAGCTTTATCCGTTCCAAGCGCAACAACCCCAACCAGGCGAACAACGCTACCATGGGCTGCATGACCTTCGGTATGCCCTTGTTCTCCCTCTATTTTGTTACCATGTTCCCGGCGGCAATCGGCATTTACTGGATTATTAACAATGTCTATTCGTTCATCCAAACCCTCGTGGTCGGCCGTTTGTTCAGCCCGGAAAAAACGATTGCCAAAACAATGGTGGAAGAAACCATTCAGCGCCGTTCAAAAGAAGCCAACACGAAGCTCATTGCGGCGAAGAAATCACAAGAATGATTCAAAGGTGGTAAATAATTTGATTAAGGAAGCAATCGGTACGGGAAAAAATGTTGTTGAGGCATTTGAAAACGCAAAGCTTGCCCTCAACGCACCCGACACCGCAGATGTTATGCAAGAAGTTCTCGAAATGCCCAAGAGCAAGACTCTCGGCATTTTCGGCAAGGAAAAGCCTGCAAAGGTTCGTGCTTATTACGAAGCACCGGACGAAAAGCCGGCAAGAGCTGCCAAAAAAGACCGCTCGGCTCAAACCGACAAGCCGGCACAGAAAAACAGCAAACCGCAGAAAACCGAAAAGCCTGCTCCGAAGCCGAAGAACACCGTGAGTGCCCCCGGCTTTGACCAAACCGAGGCTTACATCCGTTCCATCCTCAAGGGCTTGGGTATTGCCGAATGCTCCATGGTTTTCACCGAGGAAGAAGACGGTGTTTCCGTTGAATTGGATTGCGGTGAGAATTACGGCGTTGTTATCGGCCGCAGAGGTGAAACCCTCGATGCCATTCAGTATCTTGTCCGTTTGTTCCTCAACAAGAGCAATGATAGCTACAAGCGTGTTTCCATCAACATCGGCAACTATCGTGAGAAGCGTGAGCAGACACTCAAGGAGCTTGCCAAGCGTCAGGCATCCAAGGTGCTCAAGTACGGCAGAAATGTTGTGCTTGACCCGATGAATCCCTATGAGCGCAGAATTATCCACACCGCCATTCAGGAAATTGAGGGCGTGGATTCTCACTCCGTCGGCTCCGACAGCGAGCGCAAGGTTGTTATCACCTTGGCGGAGGGCTTCAAGGCAACCCATCCCGACAGCCGAGGTGGCAACCGCGGCGGTCGTGGCGGCAACCGTGGCGGCAATCGTGGCGGTGACCGCAATCGCCGTCCGGCGCAGGT
>DNXM01000165.1:0-454 GCA_003505905.1 Oscillospiraceae bacterium | reverse complement strand
TTCCGATATGGCGGGCACAAACCGTTACGGCAAGATTGAGCCGAAGAATAAACCGGCGGAAGCAGCTGCTCCCGCAGAACAAACCGAAGAATAAAAGCAAGAGGGGCTGTCGCACAAAGCGGCAGTCCCTCAAACGATATGTGCACCGAAAACGACGGTACGCTTTGTTTCGAATTACATCCGATTCCGCACCCTGCACCGCAGGGCAAGCATCCACGCTTGCAAAAAACAACCGCACACCTACGGCACGGATGAATCTGTGCCATATGCCGGTTGTTTCGAAGTGCGTCTGTCGCCAATGCCTCCCATTTTGGCTTGCCGAAAAGGGAGGGAGACCGCCGAACGGCGGTGGATGGTTGGTTCCGTTCATTATTGCTTTTGCCCGTGAATACCGAAATTTCCATTCAACCCAAATAAAAGAACAAAAGAGCTGTTGCAGATTGATTTTCTCAAT
>DNXM01000202.1:1940-9404 GCA_003505905.1 Oscillospiraceae bacterium | reverse complement strand
TTTATGTCAACGGCAAAATGGCGCCGGTCGGCTGCGGTGCTTACGAGCTGAAGGCAGGCGACAAGGTGGAATGGCTCTACTCCTGCAATTTCGGCGAGGATTTGTAAGCCATATTTTCCGCAAACGGTTGACAAATTATGAAATACACATTAAAATATATTCATTGACGAGAAAGCAGGTGCAAAAATGAATCCGAAAAACCCAATGGAAAAAATTCGCTCGATTGTGCTGTTGTTTGTGTTTTTGGCAGCAGTTGTTGCGGAGCGTATTTTAAGTGCGGAAACCTCACTTTGCATTTCCTGCGGCGTTGTGTTTCTTTTGTCACTGTTCTACATTCGTTTTCGCCGCATCGAAGCGGCAACGCTCGGCACGAATTTGCCCGTGCTTGACCGATTGTTTGACTTTTTTCACATGGGTGTTGACAGCGCAATTGCCGTTGCGGCGGTGCTCGGCATCGAAGCACTCGTGTGGCGGCTGTTTCTCGGTGACGGGCGGCTGTTCCATTTCGGAACGGATGTGGTTTTTTATCACGAGGACTATTCTTTTGTAAACGGCGGTTTGAAAAACTGCGTCATCTTTTTGCTTTTCGGCGGTTTTTGCGCAATGGTGCGTGCCGTGTCGCAGGAGCTGTTTTTCCGTGGCATCTTTTTTGCCCACTGTCAAAAAGTGTCGAACAGTCCGGCGGCTGCCAATGTGCGGCAGGCGCTCGGCTACTCCCTGTTTTTTGTGGTGGCAACGGGCACGGATTTGGTGAAAAACATCGTTGAGCACGCAGGCGGCGAAAAAACAGGGTGGAGCATTGTTGCCTTGCTGTGCGCTTTTCTTTACGGCTTTGTCAGCGGCTTGCGTCAGGGCTTGGTGCGCACGGCGACCGGCTCTCTTTATGCGGCTGTTTTCAGCCACTTCTTTTTGGATTGGTTCTACCTTGTGTTCAATTCATCGGGTGTGTTTCAAACGCCGAACGAAACGCTCAGCTTTCTTCTGCAAATGCTCTGCGTTCAGCTGGTGGCGTTTCTGCCGCTTTTTGTTCGGATACGAAAGGCGAAAAAAACGCAGCAAAACGCCGATTCTTAAACCGAAAATCCGCACAATCTCTTCGGTGGTTGTGCGGATTCTTATTTTTGCTGATTTTTTGTGATATTTTTTCGGGCTTATGTAACATTTTGTTTGTTTTCTCACACTGTTCTTATGAGCGGCTCAACAACAAAAGGAAAGGGTAAACACCATGGAACATACCGTTGCTGCGGCAAAGGCGGCTAAAAAAGGGGATAAGGCGGCGTTCGGCGAACTGTTTGAACGGTTTGCGCCGGAGATGTATCGCTATGCGTTGTTTTGTTTGGGTAACCGGGAATCGGCGGCAGATGCGGTGCAGGAAGCTGCGCTCGAAGCGTATCGGGGCATTGCCGGGCTGAAAAAGCCCGAAAGCGCAAAAGCGTGGTTTTTCAAAATTCTCTATGCCGTGTGCAAGCGTGGGCAACGGGAAAGGTATGAGGCGGATTTCGTGGATGTCGATGCGTGTTCCGATTTGGAAGCGGACGACAAAACCGAGCAGGTGCTTCTCGGCATCGAAACGGCGGAATTGCTCGGGCGATTGAACGAAACCGACCGCCGTGTGCTTTTGTTAAGTGTGGTCGGCGGTTACAGCGGCAAGGAGATTGCCCGTATCGTTGGCATGAGCCATGGTGCGGTGCGCACAAGGGTTTCCCGTGCGCTGGCAACCCTGCGGCAGACCGATGAAAACGGAGGAGAACGGTGATGAAAAAGAAACAGAACACGAACGAAGAAATCAATGCCCTGCGCAAAACGCTTGAGCCGCTCAACAAAACAATCGAAACACCCGACTTGCTTTCGGCGCAGAGCATTACACGGCTTTTGGAAGAAAAACAACCCAAACAGAAAAAGGGCAAGGTGATTGCGCTGAACACGGCGCGTGCCGTGGCGGCGGTGCTTGCCGTGGCGGTCGGCGTTACCTCGGCGGTTCATCTTTATAATGTTCCCCGTGTGCGGAACATTCCCACGGCGATTGCTTCGGCGGAAAGTCCGCTTTCGGGCAACACGCAAAAGGATATTACCGATTATTTTACGGCTCTGAAAGCGAAATACGAAAGCGAACAGATAAAGCTCTTTAATTCGTCCGACGGAATGAAAAGCTACGATACGGCGGCGGAAGAATACGCAACCGGAGCGAAGAGCACCGGAACGACCAACACGCAGGAAGAAAATGTGGACGAACAGGACAAAATCGAAAACGACGGCAGATATTTGTATTATGTGGCGCAAAACGAAACGGTGTATATCATCGACACCGAAACCATGACAAAGCAAAGCACCATCGAGCCTTACAGTCAAACCGTGTATAACACCGAAATTTACTACAAGGACAATCGGCTTGTTGTTTTGGGCTCGTTTTACGGGGACGGTCGGCAGACCACGGCGGTCACGGTTTACGATGTTACCGACCGCACTTCTCCCCAACGCATCAAAACCGTGGAGCAGGACGGAGCCTTGTTCGGCAGCCGTTTGGTCAACAACCGCCTCGTGGTGATTTCCGACGACTATGTGCCGATTTACGATTTGAAAACCAACGGCGGCTATGCAAAATATGAGGATGTTGTGCCGTCCACCCGTGTGAACGGCGGTGAGCGAACAGCGATTGACGCTTCTTCGGTTGTTATCATGCCCAACGGCGAATCCAACTCCTACTTGGTAATTTCAACGCTGGATTTGGATACGCTTGCCAACAGCCATCCGCATACCTCCGCTATTCTCGGCGCAGGCGATAACATTTATTGCACCGACAAATGCCTTTTTGTGACGGCAACCGAATATAAAGAATGCGGCTCAACCGATGACCGAGTGATTGAAACGGTTTGGGCAAACGCTCAAAACACAAAGATTTATTCGTTCTCGTTTTTGGGTGCTACGGTGTCGCTCGAACACTCTGCCACCGTGCCCGGCACGCTGCACAACAGCTTTTCGCTCGATTCCGAGGACGGCACTCTGCGTGTTGCCACCACATACGCCGATGAGCAGGGGCGTTCGGCAACCCGCATCACCGTGTTGGATGAGTCGCTCAGGGAAATCGGTAAAATCGAGGGGATTGCGCCGAACGAAAGCATTCAGTCCGTGCGCTATATCGGGCAATACGGCTATGCGGTCACCTTTGAACGCACCGACCCGTTGTTTGTGATTGACTTTTCCGACAAAACCAATCCGAAAATTGTGGGCGAGCTGAAGCTTCCCGGCTTTTCGAGCTATCTGCATCCGTTCAACGGCTATTTAATCGGTGTCGGAACAGACGGCGACGAAAACGGCACAACAAACGGCATGAAGGTGTCGCTGTTTGACATCAGTGACCCGACCAACCCGAAAGAAATCGACCGGGTTGTTTTTTCGAGTGCGAACGCAACGGTCGGTTATGACCACCATGCGTTTTTGGATTACGGCAGCAAAAACCGTTTCGGCTTGTCGTATGAGCAGTATTCCGCAAACGGCTCGGATTCGCTTTTTTCCACCTTTGCCGTTGAAAACGGCAAGCTCAAATTGCTCTCCACCTTCACCAACCGTGAAAAAAACGGCAAGGTCAAAATCTATTCGCCCGACGGCGCAACCAATCTTGATATTGCCACCGACAGCCGCTTCGGCATTGACCGAGGCACCTACATCGGCGATACACTCTATACTGCTTCCTATGAACGCATTTGCGCCTGGCCGTTTGACGGCGGCGAATGCTTGGGCAAAGCGGAATTGAATTAAGGAGAAAGAACCGTGAAACGATATTATGTGATAACAACGGCTGTGCTATTGCTGTTCCTCACCGCCTGCGGCGCAAAGCCGACCGTGAACGAACCGCCAACCACCGCACCGCAGGAAACCGTAACCGAAAAACCGACAGCGGAAGAAACCGCAAGCATTGAAACGACCGACACAACCGTTTCCAAAACAACGGCAACGCCGAAAACAACCGTCAAACCGACCGCCGTTGTTTCCGACCCGACCAAGCCTGTTCGCACGACCGAGAAAATCACCGTGTATGTGGGCACGACACGAGTCGACAATTTTATCGTCAAAGAGGTGGATGGCACCGTGCTGACGCTGTCGCACTACGATATCGACACCCACGACGAATTGAAAGCGGGCTTGTATCGGGGCGATTACGGCGAAACGGACGGCTCCGCCGATATGCACTTCAAGGTTGGTGACATTGTGACCGTGCGCTACGATGTGCAGGTCAAAGAAACCTCCCCGTTTCAAATCACCATTCGTGAAATTTGTCCGACCGCATGGAATAACTGAACAAACAAAAACCGTACCGAATCTGCCGAAACAGAAACGGTACGGTTTGTTATTGCAGGATGTATTATACAATACCTTGGGACATCATAGCGTCAGCCACCTTGCGGAAGCCTGCAATGTTGGCACCGACCACAAAATCATCCTCGCAGTTGTATTCCTTTGCTGCGTCGGCAATGTTGCCGTAGATGTTCTGCATGATGCCCTGAAGCTGTTTGTCGACCTTTTCAAAGGTCCAGCTCAAGCGGGCGCTGTTCTGGCTCATTTCCAAAGCGGAGGTTGCGACGCCGCCTGCGTTGGAGGCCTTGCCGGGGATGTAGAGAATGTTGTTGGCACGGAACACCTCAATCGCCTTTTCGGTGGAGGGCATATTGGCGCCTTCGCACACGGCGAAGCAGCCGTTCTTGACCAAGGTGAGTGCGTTTTCTTCATTCAGCTCATTCTGCGTTGCGCAGGGCAGAGCAACATCACAGGGTACCTCCCAAACACGCTTGCCCTCAACATAGGTGGCTTCGGGGTGGTAGTTGAGGTATTCTTTGATTCTGGCACGCTTGACTTCTTTGATTTCCTTCAAAGCATCAACATCAATGCCGTTTTCATCGTAGATGTAGCCGTTGGAGTCGGAGCAGGTAATCGGCTTGCCGCCCAAAGCAATGGTCTTTTGGATGGCGTAGGTGGCAACATTGCCCGAACCGCTCACGGCGACTCTCTTGCCTTCAAAGGAATTGCCGTGTGCCTTGAGCATTTCCTCGGTGATGTAGCAAAGACCGTAGCCGGTTGCTTCCTTACGAGCCAGCGAACCGCCGTAGCTCAAGCCCTTGCCGGTCAAAACGCCTTCATACAAGCCGGTCAAACGCTTATACTGGCCGAACAGGTAACCGATTTCACGGCCGCCGACACCGATGTCACCGGCAGGCACGTCATCGTCTTTACCGATGTACTTGAACAATTCGGTCATAAAGCTCTGGCAAAAACGCATCACTTCCGCATCGCTCTTGCCCTTGGGGTCAAAGTCGGCGCCGCCCTTACCGCCGCCGATGGGCAGACCGGTTAAGGAATTTTTGAAAATCTGCTCAAAACCGAGGAATTTCAAAATGCCGAGGTTGACGGACGGATGGAAACGCAAGCCGCCCTTGTACGGACCGATGGCGCTGTTGAACTGAACACGGTAACCGCGGTTGACTTGGATTTTGCCGTTGTCGTCAATCCACGGAACACGGAACAAAATCACACGCTCGGGTTCAATGATTCTCTCAAGCAAAGCGGCATCCTGATACTGCGGATTGGCATCAATCACGGGGCGAATGGAATGAAGAACCTCGGAAGCCGCCTGAATAAATTCCGGCTCGTTGGGGTTCTTTTCGGCAATGCGCTGAAGGATTTGGTCTACATAGTTCATTTCGGAATACTCCCTTTCGGACTTTGCCGCAGCTTGTGCGGCAGGAATGGGATTATTATATGCTTTCCGTCACGAAAATGCAAGATATTTTGCATCACATTTCATTTCTTTGTCACATTACACGAAAAACGGGGTCAAAATTGCAGGATTTCCGATATTTTTGAAAGCTGTCCGTCGAAACTTCAAAAAAATTTGCAAGATTTCCGCCATTTTAATTGGATTATTCATGGAAATCAACAGCTTATTCGGCATCGCAAATTTGAACAAATTGAGAAAAACGGTGAATTTGTTGAATCTGCGTGCGAGATATGATAAAATACACGGAGCATTAGGTGAAGATACTTTTCCAAGAAAGGAACTGCCGCAGACCTTGCGGCAGTGCGGCGGAAGTTTTATGAATATTATTATTGTGGGGGACGGAAAGGTCGGTTTTTCTTTGGCACAGCAGTTGTCCAAAGAGGAACACAATGTTGTGATTATCGACAACAACTCCAAGGTCTTGGCGGAAGCGTTGGACAAGCTGGATGTTATGGTCGTTGAAGGCAACGGCGCAAGCCTTGAAACCCAAAAGCGAGCGGGCGTTGACAACGGCGATTTGCTCATTGCCGCAACCTCCTCCGATGAAATTAACCTGCTCAGCTGTATTATTGCCAAAAAGCTCGGTTGCCGCCATGCCATTTCCCGTTTGCGCAACCCCGAATACACCGACCAGCTTTCGTTTTTGCACGATGAGCTTGGGCTGTCCATGACCATCAGCCCCGAGCTTGCCTCGGCGAGAGAAATGTTCGGTATGCTTCAATTCCCGTCCTTTCTTAAACGGGATACTTTTGCCAAGGGTCGTGTCGAGTTGGTCGGCATCAAGCTCAAAAGCGACAGCGAGCTAATCGGCAAATCGCTCGAAAAAGCGGCAGGCACTTTGCTGAAAAAGGCGTTGGTCTGTGCGGTTGAGCGCAAGGGTGAAATCATCGTCCCCAACGGCAGCTTCGTGTTTGAAGAGGATGATACGCTGTCGGTTACCGCACCCCGAAACGAGTTGGCGAAGCTGATTAAAAAGCTTCACATCGAAAAGCACAAAATTCGCTCGGTTATGATTATCGGCGGCAGCCGTATGGCGGCGTATTTGGCGCAGGGCTTAATTCGCAGTAATGTCAGCGTCAAGATTATCGAAATTGACGAAAAGCGCTGCTTAGAATTGGCGGAGCAGCTGCCGGGTGCAATCATCATCCACGGTGACGGAACAAGCCAGGAGCTGCTGCTTGAAGAGGGCATCGACAACACCGATGCGGTCGTGTCGCTTGCGGACATTGATGAAGAAAACATCATCATTACCATGTATGCCAATTCCCGTGGTGTGTTCAAGACCATCACCAAAATCAACCGCACCGAGTACAGTGCGCTGTTCGGCAACAAGGGCATCGGCTCCATCATCAGCCCGAAACAGCTCACCACCAATTCAATTGTCCGTTATGTCCGTGCCATGGGCAACACCACGGGCGGCAAGGTGCTTGCCCTGCACCGCATTGTTGAGGACAAGGTTGAAGCATTGGAATTTTTCGCCGATGCACAAACCAGGAACCTCGGCATCCCGCTGTCCCAGCTTCATTTGCACAGCGGCATTTTGATTGCGTGCATCAACCGTTCGGGTCAGGTCATTATCCCCGGCGGCAGTGATTGCATCAATCAAGGCGACACCGTTATCGTCATTGCCAAAGCAGAACGGATTTTGAAGAATCTGAATGATATTTTTGAGAGTGAGTACTGATGAATTTTAT
>DNXM01000202.1:1295-1905 GCA_003505905.1 Oscillospiraceae bacterium | reverse complement strand
GATGAATTTTATTGTTGTATTAAATTACATCGGCAATATCATGCGCATTGAGGGCGTTGCCATGCTCCCCGGCTTGTTGATTTCGCTGTATAAGAACGAGTACGATTCGGCACACGCTTTTTTTGTCACAATTGTTTTACTGGTTGCGTTCGGCAGCTTGTTTGCTTCCATTCGCTCCAAAAACAAAGAGATTGCTCACCGGGAAGGCTTTTTCATTGTGGGCAGCTCGTGGATTTTGCTTTCGGCGTTCGGTGCGTTGCCGCTTTATTTGAGCAAAGCCGTGCCGAAATATTTGGATTGTTTTTTTGAAATTGTTTCGGGCTTCACCACAACGGGCGCAAGCATTCTTACCGAGGTGGAATCCCTGCCCATGGGCTTGCTCTATTGGCGCAGCTTCACCCATTGGCTGGGCGGCATGGGCGTTTTGGTGTTCATGCTTGCCATCATGCCGTCCCAAACAGGCGGTGTGATAAAAATTCTGCGTGCGGAAAGCCCGGGGCCCATTGTCGGCAAGCTTGTGCCGAAAATGCGCACAACCGCCATGATTCTCTACTTAATTTACATTGTGATGACCGTGGTTGAAATCATCTTTCTGCTTGCCGGCGGTATG
>DNXM01000202.1:0-1264 GCA_003505905.1 Oscillospiraceae bacterium | reverse complement strand
GCCTTCGGCACGGCGGGTACAGGCGGATTTGCCATTAAAAACGACAGCATCGCCGCTTACAACAGCGCTTATGTTGACGGCGTCATCGGCGTGTTTATGCTGCTGTTCGGCGTGAATTTCAATATTTATTATTTGATTTTGACCCGTCAGTTTGTGTCGGCGATTACCAACCGTGAGTTCCTCACCTATTTCGGTATCGTCGGCTTCAGCGTGGCAGCCATTACGATGAACACGCTCAAGCTTTTCGGCGGTGTCGGCAAAGCGTTCCGCTACAGCTTTTTTCAAGTTGCTTCCATCATCACGACAACAGGTTATGCAACAAACGACTTTGACAAGTGGCCGGAATTTTCACGCTGTTTGTTGGTGATTCTTATGGCAATCGGTGCGTGTGCAGGCTCAACGGGCGGCGGCATCAAGGTTGCCCGTTTGATTATTTTGTTCAAATCCATGCGCAATTCCATTCAAAAAATGCTGCACCCGAACAGTGTGCGCTTGGTTAAGGTTGACGGCAAGGTTATCGACAACCGTGTTATCGCCGAGGTCAATGCCTATATGCTGCTCTATTTGTTGATTTTCATTCTTTCCTGCCTTGTTGTGTCGCTGGATAATTTCAATTTTGACACAACGGTTACAAGTGTTATGGCGTGCCTGAACAACATCGGTCCCGGCTTGGGCGTGGTCGGTCCGACGGGGAATTATTACCTGCTGTCCGATTTCAGCAAAATCGTGCTTTCCGCCGATATGCTTTTGGGTCGGTTGGAAATTTTTCCGCTTATCACCATGTTTACGCCCATGCTTTGGAAACGGTCGAAATAATTCATAATTTGATTTTTATTCCCGTTGGGTCAGCACATAGGTAAGCCCGTGGCAGGTGCAAGCCGCTTCCAACCGCCGCACCGTCTGCCAAGCGTTCCCGCTTGCCGAAAAAGTCGTGACCGGCTTAATAAAAACAAAGGTGTTTGTGAACCGAGAAAAATCTCGATTGCACAAGCACCTTTTTGATTTTGAAAGTTGTTTTGCGCAAAGAGCCGTTCGGGCAAAAAAGAAAAGCCCTTCGCAAAAAGCGAAAGGCTTATGGTGGACGTTAACGGACTTGAACCGCTGACCACTCGCACGTCAAGCGAGTGCTCTACCAACTGAGCTAAACGTCCATTTCTCAAGTGCAAGGTGTATTATACCGAACAACAAACCAAAAGTCAATACATTTTATCAAAAAACTTCATAAAACGGCAAAAAACCTTTTGGCGACTTCTCAAAGTAAATT
>DNXM01000150.1 GCA_003505905.1 Oscillospiraceae bacterium | reverse complement strand
TTGTAACAACATATGATGTTTTGGCATCGGCATCGTCGGGGAGTGATGTGCCTCCGGTGGATAAGCCGTTGCTCTTCGGGGCAACATATTTGATTTTGTAAAGCAGCTCGGCGATGTTTTCGAACCAACCGCTGCTGCTTTCATTGCTCGTCGGAACCAGTGCGGAAACCTTCGGCGACCAGTTGATGGTCTTGTGGTCATCGCTGATGGAGTAGTTATCGGTGACCAACTGACCCCTTACAGCGGAAGCGACAACCTCGGTCACGAAAATTCCCTCGCCGGTTGTGAAGCTTTCACCGCCTGCGGTGGAGCTGCCCATGGAATCCTGCAGGGTGCCGATTTCAACATCCTGCAAGCCTTTTAAGACCTTTTGCACCATGCTGCTTTTCAGTGCGATGTCAATGGTGCTGGCGGCGCTTGCTTTGGAGGCTTCGCCGACCTCATACCATGTACCGTCAAGGAGCATACAAACATGACCTTTATTGTAGGCGTTGTTCGTGGAATAGCGGGTAACCGATGTGCTTTGGACTTTTCCGTTTACTTCATATTTGAAGGTCAAGGTCCATTTTTGCTTCATTTCATCGGTTGGCTCTAACAGCGCAGGTGTACACGATGTTGCCTTTTTATCATTCCACGCCTGGGTACACAGGTCTCCGTGGATGGTGGATTCGTCGTCATTGATTTGGTTACTGGAGGTGAAGACGATTCCTGCTTCGCCGACAAGAAAGTTCGTCACAAGATTTTGATAGTCTAAATCGAGTGACAGGTAAATGTAGAACTCGTTTTCAACACCGGTCGGGATGATGTTCTTTTGTCCTCGAATGTGTTCCTGCACATCGACCTTTTGACTTGAGCCGTTTCCGTGGTATTCACCGCTCACAATCTGCCACTTGTTATCGTTGTTGAACCGATTGAGGATGGCGTCGTTATCGAGAATACTGCCGGAAACTGTGGTATATTGATTATCGCCCGTATACGGACCGGTGAACGAATTCTCAACCGTTGTAATGACCACGGCGGAAAAGCTTGCCTGTTGGTAAACAAGCTGTGTTGCGTCCTCGTTGATTTCCGCCGCCTTCAGCACCTCGGTTTCGTCATTGTCCTTGATGTGGACAATGCGGAGGTTGCTTCGGTCATCGGTTAGGGGATTGGTTGAATTGACCGAAACATTGACCGGCGCTTTCGGCTCAATCTCCTTTCCGAGGTGTCGGAAAGATATATCGAAAACCCGTGCAGAGTGGATTTTTTCGTCTTCCATCGCTTCTTTCGACTTCTTAACGCAGCTTTGATAATCCTTGCTGTTAGGGCTGAACTCCTTTACGGAAAGGGTTGCATCCTCGGGGATGTCGGCATCTTTTCCGTATTCAACCGTAACGGTGACATCGTTTTGCGTGACGCACAAGGTCTTCATGTCCTGCTTTTTGGCTTCGTCGGCACGGCAGGTGACTAAATAGGTGGCAACCTCTGTGTCGGCAAAGGTAACACCGTTGACGGAAACGGGAATGCTCTCAAGCTCTTCTTTGGTTGCGTCTTTAGCAATTTTGGTTACCGTTCGGTTGCCTTCGTAGAGGAAGCCGCTGCACAAGGCTTTGATGTAGACCATTCGTCTTGGGGTGACGGCTTGACCGTTTGCGTCCGTGAACAGCAATTGGAAAGCAAAGGTTGTTTGCGTTTGCGTCTGTTCGGCGCTGCCGTTCGGTATGACATCAAGCACATACATGGTTGTGCCTTCAGGCAATGCACCCTGGGGAGCAACAACGGAAACGGTGAACCTATCGGATTCTGCGGTCAGCTCCTGCTTGGGTAGCTTTTCACGGCAGGAATCACCGTGCGTGTGTTCGGCAATCGTGCAAATCAGCTCGCCGTTTTGGTAGCAGCTCTCGTTATGCGTGTGCTCGCACTCGAATCCGCAAAGGCAAGTTTCGCTTGCGGTGTTCGTAAAGCACAGCATATCATGTTCATGCTCCTGCAACGGACAAATCAAATTGCCGTTTTCGTCAAAACAGCTCTTTTTGTGCCGATGCTCCTCCATGCCGCAGTAGGTGTCTGCGTTTTCCTTGGTCATTGTTATGGCGGGAATAATCAATACATAACAGGTAAGGAACACCGAAAGAGCGGCTAACAGTGAAACGGTTCGCTGCAGAACTCTTCCTCTTCGTTTTTTATTCAGTTGTGAGAATTTCATACTGTTCCTCCCACTTTCCGAAATCTCACTCAACAAAGCCGAGCTTGCTGAGCGGCCATATTCTGAAAATAACTTTTCCTTTAATTTGGTCTTCGCTGATGCATCCGATGGCGGATACTCTGGAATCCAGTGATGTTTCACGGTGGTCGCCCATGAAGAACCATTTTTCATCGGGCACTTGATAGGGGAGCGTCAAATCGCAGTCACCTGCTGATTTATCTTGTATATAAGGTTCTTCCAGCTTTTCGCCGTCAACATAGACATCACCGTTGGAGCGAATGTCAACCTTTTCGCCGGGCCCGGCAATGCACCGCTTTACCAAAAGCTTGTTGCCGTGATAAAACCCAACCAAATCGCCTGCTTGAAACTGTTTGACCGAAACAGCCACCACAACATCACCCTCAGACAGCGTCGGTGTCATGGAGGTGCCGTAAATGCGAAAAACGGGCAAGAAGTATACGGCAATCAAAACGGCCGTAGCCGCCGCAACAATCATTGAATAGATGGTGGTTCGCACCGCTCGTTTATAGATTTTTTTGCTCTTTTCCCGATTCAGCTCCTGCTCAAGCAACGCAATGTCGGGGATTTCGTTGGGCTGTGACTTTGTTTTTCGAAATAACATAACCGACTCATCGACGCAAAGTCGAAACCTCACTGATTATTTATTGTATTTTCCTTTTTCTTGATTGCTTCAACATAATCTGCAGCAATCTTGTCTGCCGCTTCAAAAATTCCGCCAAGCTTCAAAAACGCTTCGGCAAGTGTGCCGCTCTCTTTGAAAGTGCAGTCGTAATTTTCGAGCTTTTCTTCAAGCTCGGCGACCCTTGTGTTAAGTTCTTCGTTGCGTCGGGTTTGCTCAATGAGCATTTCAAGCAGCTCCGAACGGCTGAGTTTTTTCAGTTCTTTTTCAGTCATATAAACTCCGTATCGGTACAGTCGGTGTTTCGAATGAATCAGACTGCGTCAGTGTATCACACCGAGGTTGCCAAAAGGTTGACAAAAAGCTTCCAAAACATTGCCAAAGAAAAAATATTTGCAAAAAATTGGATTTTTCCGATGCTTTATGGTACAATGGACAAAATCGAGGGGAGAGAATATGCACATGAGCTTACGCGCAACGGCAATCATCGGCTTAATTATCGGGATGGTTTATCTATGCTACTTGATTACGGCACGCATGGATATTCCGATGCGCAGTCGAGATGGACACATTATATTCACCTTACTCGGGTGTTGCTTCTTCCATGTGGTTGTGTGCGTTGTGACCTATTATTTTGATAAATACCCATTCAATAACACGCTTCAATTTATCCTATGTGCTCTTTATCCGATTCTCGGTTATTTGGAGCTTTTTCTCTATTATCTTTATTTTGAATCAACCTGCGGTGCGGACAAAGCGGTACGCAAGACAATCCGAAGCTTTAATTATGCGATTTTGGCGTTGAATATGATTTCAACCATAGCCTTGCTTCCGTTTGGCCTGATTTTCAGCATCAAACCCGACGGCACCTATGTTCGAGGCTCTCTGTTTGCCGTCACATATGTTTTTTTGTTTATTGCACTGCTCGCACTGATTGTTTTCACCATTCAAATTCGACCGAGTGCAAGAAAAACCTTTGCTTACATTTCTTACAGTATTTTGCCGATTGCTTCAAGCGTAATAATGGTATTGGTAAACGCAAACAGCATTGTTACCGATATTTCAACGATGATTTCCTGCGTGATTTTGTTTTCGGTTGTATACATGGATGAACGGCAAAGCGGTTTGAAAAACGAAATGAAGCTCACGGAATATCGAACGGATATCATGATGAGTCAAATTCGTCCGCACTTCATATACAACACGCTGTCAACGATTGCCGCCTTGTGCACCGTTGACCCGGAAAAGGCGCAGAGCCTGACCACCGAATTTTCGGATTATCTGCGGACAAACCTGAACCTTGCCAAAATGCAAAAGCTTTGCACCTTTGAAGAAGAATTGAATCACACCAAGCAATATATCGACATTGAGAAGGTGCGCTTCGGTGACCGTATTCATGTGGAATATGATATTAAGGAAACAGATTTTTTGGTTCCGTCGCTTTCGCTCCAGCCGCTTGTCGAAAACGCCATCCGGCATGGTATTATGAACAAAGAAGCCGGTGGAACCGTTTGGATTTCGACTGAAAAAGTGCAGAACGAGTATTTAGTTACCGTAAGGGATGACGGTGTCGGCTTTGACAGCGACCATATGAAGCCCGAAAAAGGGCATTACGGAACCGAAACCACCCGTGAACGGCTCCGCTTGCTGTTGGGTGGTGACTTGGTTATCAAAAGTGCACCGAATGTCGGAACCGTTGCAAAGATGTATATTAAGGATAAGGAGGAGCTGTAAGTGAGAATTGCCGTTGCCGATGATGAAGAGTTACTGTTGATATATTTGGTGAGGTTGTTGAATGAATTGCTTCCCGATGCGGAGATTGACAGCTTTTCCGGTGCCTCCGTGTTGCTGGAATCTGCGAAAATCAAACAATATGACATTGTGTTTTTGGATATTCAAATGCCGGGCATGACGGGTGTTGATTTGGCGGGAAAGCTAAAAACATTCTGTCCGAAGCTGAATATCATTTTTGTGACGGGTTATGACGGCTATCAGGGCGATGCAATGAATCTTTTCGCTTCCGGCTACATAAGAAAACCGGCAACAAAAGAAAAGCTTCGGGTGCAGTTGAATAACCTGCGCTACCCAATCGAAAAAGAGGGGAAGCGTGTTTTTGCACAGACCTTCGGAAGCTTTACGCTGTTTGCTGACGGCAAACCGGTTCGCTTCAAACGCAAGAAATCCCAACAGCTGATTGCCTACCTTGTTCACCGCAGAGGCTCTGTTATCAGCCGAAAAGAGCTGTCGTCTGTTTTGTTTGACGACGGCGTATACGATGCCAACCGAATCAGCTATATCAGCAAGCTTTGCGCAGATGTGCAGACAACCTTGAATGAGCTTGATGTGACCGATTTGGTGCAAAGTACGCCGAGCGGCCTGTCAATCAACGTGAATGCGCTCGACTGTGATTTGTATGATATGCTCAACGGCAAAAGTGATGCCGCGCAAAAATACAACGGTGAATATATGGCGCAGTATGAGTTCGGAGAGGAAACCGTATCGGCGCTTGACCAAATGTTTTATTGAATGGAATGCCATAACAAAACCGCTCTGCATTTCTCGGCTGACAACCAAGCGATGCGGAGCGGTTTCGGTTTTGTTGATATATCAATGTTTTGAAAAGGAGTCTTAAGTGTGCTTGGAATCTTTTTCTTGGATTTTCAGCAGCTCATCAGACATTTTTTTATAGTTTTCTTCCAGTACAAGCGTATCAAGCGGATACGGTTTTTTTAACTTTTGGAAGTAAAGAAAATCCCCGTTCGAGGCTCCGGGAACAAATCCGTTGAACTTAAAGCCGAGCTTTTTCAGTGCTTCAAAGGCAACCGCAGGTGTCGGCAAACCGACATTCAAATAAAGCCCGACCATTTCAAGGTCAAATGTGCCGTTCGGAAGGATTAGTTCGCAGATTTTGTTTTCAAAGTCTTCTCCGACCTTTGTGACCGAGATGTAGGATATTTCGTTCGTTTTTTGTACGATGCTGTTGAATTGCGTTTTTGGGGCACAATTCGCTTCATAATCCGTAGCGTACTCATACGAGGAATCAAGCGCATCCAATATGCTGCAGACATAATCCCTATACATATCGGGCGCATAAATCTTATGCATCCTTTGGTCGTTGAGGAGCTTAATGCAAATTGCTTCATTGGCACGAATGTTGCCGTTCATGAACAATGCACCCCTCGATTCGGCTGTTGAGTGTGAAACATTTAATGCGCACGGAACATATCCGTTTTTGTTTGAGATTTTTTGAGTGAAGGGATGAAAGGCAACGGGACAAATCATGATTCCGTTGTATTTTTTCTTTTTGGCGAAATCCTGCACATAATCAAGGAGCATGGCGGCAATTCCTTTTCCTCTTGCAATCGGCTTTGTGACAAGCGTGCAGAATTCGGGAATGTTCGGCAAAAGAAGGCTGTTGTTCAAAGCGCAGTGACCGACTACTTGACCGTGTCGATTTTCACAGATAATTGCATAATATGCTCCGCTGCTCAATTTGCGCTTGAGTGCGTCCAGGTAATACAAATCCGTGTTCAAATAGTCGTACTCATATGCCGAATAAATGCACCTGACCGCTTCAAGCAAATCGTTTTCACTGTCCGTCAGCAGGCGGCAGGTGAATGTATCGTCGAGCAGCTCTTCCTCAACGCTTTCGGGTCTGCCTGATTCTTTATGCTCATAGGAATAGCGGAATGATAGGGTGATTTGCTGGCCGTTTTTTCCTTCTTGCGAAATGGAATAACTGTCGACCAAGCCGTTGTTCAGCACCTTTTTGCCGATTTCCGAAAGGACATACGGTATGCCCTTGTCGATAAGCTGGACATAGAAGTGATTTGTTCCTTCATATACTTTGACGGTGATTTTTTTGCCGTTTTTGTTTTCCGACATACGGTATTCAAGCATGGCCTCGATGGCGAAGCAAACTTTATTTTCTGTGTTTGTCCCCGATTCAAAAAACAGCTTGGAAATGTAACGGGCAGTCGGCGAAATCAGATTGGTGTTGCTGGCTAATGTGAGCTCAACGCACGGCTTTTTGTTCATTTTTACCTCCAAGCGCAGTATTATGATTTCTCATTATATCACAGAAATGAGCAGGAAGCAACTTTTTGCAGAGTTGAACAAATGGATAAAGGAAAAGTCAAAATAGAAAACAAATATCGAAAATGAAAAAGCCACACCCAAAGGATGTGGTCTTTCTTGGTGGGAGAGGGTGGATTCGCTTTTCTGCGGAAAAGCCACGGGTCGGCAAACAGTCCACCGGGCTGTTTGCTTGGACGACCCTTTCGAATCCGAAAAAGCAAACAGCCCACACCTTGACGGCATGAGCTGTATTGGTGGGAGAGGGT
>DNXM01000117.1:3590-3721 GCA_003505905.1 Oscillospiraceae bacterium | reverse complement strand
AGGGTACATCGTTGCCTCGTCTTTTTGCTTTGCTCCGCAAGCCGTTCAGCAAGGCGGCGGATTTCACACAGCATCAGCTGGAAATGAAGCAGAATGAAGAAGTCAATGAAGAGGAAGAAGAGGAGGAAGAA
>DNXM01000117.1:0-3547 GCA_003505905.1 Oscillospiraceae bacterium | reverse complement strand
CAAAAAACAAGAAAAAAGCTCGCTTTGAGCATGAATCCGAGGAGGAAGACGCCGAGAAAGAGGATGGCTTTGTGCCGCCCAACCCGGATGAAATGAGCAAAACAAACCCGAAATACAAGCGCCCCGAAAGCGGAAAAGTGTTCCGCACAAGTGAAAGCGACGATTTTTTCAACGACCATTACGACCCCGTGCCTGAGAAAAGGGATGAGGTATTCACCCCGACGGATGAGAATGAGGAACAGCCGGAAATCCCGAATTTTACGCCGATGCCGAATGTTTTTGATTATCAGAACACGACAAAAGCAGATGAAGCGTCCGCTGAAAAAACGGCGGAGCAGGAATTTGCTTCCGAGCAGGAATCGGTTTCCTCCCAAGATGTTGTTGATTTGATTGACAAAGCGGCGAGCGTTAAAGAGGATGAAAAGCCGATTCAGGAAACCCTGGAGGAGCCGGAAGCACCGAAAAAGCAGTATATTTTGCCCGGTGTTAACTGCTTGGCGGAAAGCATCAGCGGCGGTGATACCGGTGTGAAAGAGGAATTGACGGCAAACGCCGCCAAGCTGGTTGAAACGCTCCACAACTTTAATATCGAAACAAAAATTGTGGATATTGCCCGTGGTCCTTCTGTTACACGGTACGAGATTCAGCCTGCTCCCGGCATTAAAATCAGCCGTATAGCAGGCTTGGCGGATGATATTGCCATGAATTTGGCGGCGTCCGGCGTTCGTATCGAAGCACCCATTCCGAACAAAGCGGCGGTCGGCATTGAAATTCCGAATAAAATTCGTACGACGGTCACTTTGCGTGAAATCATTGATTCGCCGCAGTTCAAAACAGCCAAAAGCAAGCTGAATGTTGCCTTGGGTAAGGATATTTCGGGCAATGTTACCTGTACGGATATTGCCAAAATGCCTCACTTGCTGATTGCAGGTACGACCGGTTCAGGCAAATCCGTTTGCCTGAATTCCATGATTATCAGCATTCTGTTCAATTCAACACCCGATGAAGTGAAGCTGATTATGATTGACCCGAAGCAGGTTGAATTTACCGTATATAACGGCATTCCGCACTTGATGGTTCCCGTTGTGTCGGACGCAAGAAAGGCGGCAGGTGCGCTTGCCTGGGCGGTTTCCGAAATGCTCAAACGCTACAAGATGTTCTCGGAAAAAGGTGTGCGTGACATTAAGGGCTACAACAAGCTTGCCGAGCGTACCCCCGATATGACACCCATGTATCAAATTTGTATATTTATTGACGAGCTGTCCGATTTGATGATGGTTGCCGCCAACGAAGTGGAGGATTCCATTTGCCGTTTGGCGCAGATGGCTCGTGCCGCCGGTATGCACTTGGTCATTGCTACACAAAGACCGTCCGTTGATGTTATCACGGGTATTATCAAGGCGAACATTCCCAGCCGAATTGCACTTTATGTTTCGTCCCAGGTTGACTCACGCACCATTTTGGATGCTTCGGGTGCGGACAAGCTGTTGGGCAACGGTGATATGCTGTTCAACCCCGTCGGTGTGTCAAAGCCCGTTCGTTTGCAGGGTTGTTTTGTGTCCGACGAAGAAGTGGAAAGCGTCGTGAATTTTATCAAAACGCAGGAGGAATGCGATTATGATAGCGAAGTTATGGAAGAAATCGAGCGTCAGGCAGTCCTTGAGAAAAAGAAAGGGAATCCGCTTCCTGATGCCGATAGCAGCCCTGACAGCGGTGCTGATAAAGAGACTATGGACGCTATCGCAGTTGTCGTCGAAAATCAAACTGCTTCAACAACCCTCCTTCAGCGGAAGCTTAAAATTGGATACGCCAAAGCCGCAAGAATTATGGACGAGTTGGAAGAAAAAGGGGTTATCGGTCCTTTCGAAGGAAGTAAACCTCGAAAAGTTTTGATGACCAAACAGCAATTTATAGAGATGCGTGCGCTCAACGATGACGGCGCAGTTGTATCAAGTGAGGATGGAGAGTAATCAAACATGGCGTTTTTTCCGATAACGGCAGAAGAAGTAAGAGCGCGCGGGTGGGATGAAGTAGACTTCGTGTATGTATGCGGAGACGCTTATGTTGACCACCCGAGCTTCGGTGCCGCCATCATTTGCCGTGTGCTGGAAAGCAGGGGATATCGAGTTGCTTTTTTAGCACAGCCCGATTGGAAAACGAACGATGATTTTCTTCGCTTCGGTCGCCCTCGCCTTGGATTTTTCGTCAGCTCCGGCAACATTGATTCAATGGTGGCACACTATTCCGTTGCCAAAAAGCGCAGGAAAGAGGATTTGTATTCACCGGGCGGCGTCATGGGCAAGCGACCCGACCGTGCGGTGATTGTGTACTGCAACAAAATTCGTGAGTTGTACGGCGATGTACCGATTATCATCGGCGGCTTGGAGGCGTCCTTGCGTCGATTTGCACATTATGATTATTGGGATAACACGGTGCGCCGTTCGATTTTGTTTGATTCCCAAGCCGATTTGATTTCATACGGTATGGGCGAAAAGCAAACGGCAATCATCGCCGACCGACTGAATAACGGGGAAGATATTTCGCAGCTGCACGATATTCGCGGCACTTGTTATGCGGTGGATGTAAAAGACACGCCGTTATGCGGTGCGGAATGTCCTTCATATGAAAATGTTGTTCAGAATAAACGGGAATATGCGGTGTCCTGCCGTGTGCAAATGGACGAGCAGGATCACATTCGGGGGAAGCTGATAAAACAGCGCCACGGCAACAAAATGCTGGTGCAAAATCCGCCGATGCCGCCGCTTACCACCGAAGAGTTGGATGAAGTATACGCACTTCCCTTTATGCGTGCCTACCACCCGAGCTATGAGCCGTTGGGCGGTGTTCCCGCCATTCAGGAAGTGGAATTTTCCATCACGCACAACCGTGGCTGTTTCGGCGCATGTAATTTCTGCTCCCTTGCTTTTCATCAAGGGCGTTATATTACCACACGCAGTAAAGAGTCGGTGATGGCGGAAGCAAAACTGCTTACCACCATGCCGAACTTTAAGGGCTATATTCACGATGTCGGCGGTCCGACGGCGAATTTCCGTCGTCCTGCCTGCGATAAACAAATGGAATCGGGGCTTTGCAAGGCAAAAAAATGCCTCGCACCGAAGCCTTGTCCGAACTTGGTGGCAACGCATACGGAGTATCTCGATTTGCTACGCAGTGTGCGGAGTATTCCAAAAGTGAAAAAGGTGTTTATTCGTTCGGGTATTCGTTTTGATTATTTGCTCGCCGACAAGGACGATGCGTTCTTCCGTGAATTGGTGGAGCATCACATCAGCGGTCAGTTGAAGGTTGCTCCCGAGCATTGCTCGGCGGCGGTGCTCGACGCCATGGGGAAACCGCACATTGAAACTTATCTGGAATTTGCCAAACGCTATTTTACCTATACGAAAAGCATCGGGAAAGAGCAATATTTGGTGCCGTATTTAATGTCTTCGCATCCGGGCAGCACCATCAAAGATGCAGTCGAATTGGCTGTTTTCCTCAAAAAACAAAAGCTTCGTCCCGAGCAGGTGCAGGACTTTTATCCGACACC
>DNXM01000008.1:9010-11475 GCA_003505905.1 Oscillospiraceae bacterium | reverse complement strand
AACCGGCGCGAGAGTTCGAGTCTCTCCTTCTCCGCCAAAACAAAAACAGACACCGCACGGTGTCTGTTTTTGTTTTAATGACAATGAAAAGCCACGAGCTCAAGCACCGATGAAAATTTTTGCAAATTAATAACCAAACAAAACCACCGCCGAGAATCGGGTGTGATTTTCGGCGGCGGTGATTTTTTGATTCGGTTTACTGACCCATCAAGGGCTTTTGCACCTTGAGCAGGGCAATGTTTTTCAGGCAGAGGAAAAGGGTTTTGAAAAAGGTCTGCGTTTTTTCAAAAAAGCGTTTTATCGGTTGGCGTTTTTCAACTTGGAACGAGGAAGCGGATTCCGCACGGAAATTTTCGCCGAGTGTATACTTGAACACAACCTTGGCGGCGTTGTGGTCGGAAAGGGCGTTTCCGTCCGAGTCTTTATAACAAACATATTCAAAATCCGTTGCGTCCAAATGGATGCCGTTGCCGTCTTTATAAAGGAACTTTTCAACGGAATCCCAGTTGCCCCAGTAGCCGACACCGCTTTGCGTCCAGCGGGAAAAGTCGGTGTAGCTGCCGCCGTTTTTCGTTTCAATCCAAGCGTCCTTCATGCCGAGCTTGTCGATGAAAAGCTCTTTGAGATGAGCACCGCTCGGGTCCCAACCGCTGTGGTGAACGGAGATGTTGAAGTCGCCCGTAATGATAACGGGGCGGTCGCCGCTGCGGCGTGCAATCATTTCGGCAAGCTGGTTGAAGTTGTCAATGCGTGCCTTGCGTGATTCTTCCGTGTCGTATGCGTCGGCGTGAATGTCGTAAAAATCGGCGTAGACACCATCGGCAATTTCAATGGTTGCGTGCAGAATGCCTTTCGGCGTCAGCTCGTCACCCTCATCGAACAAGCCGTAACGGGTGCGCCACTCCTCACGCTCCACATTGTAAAGCTTGTGCGTGGAATAAATGTTCAAGCCGCTGCCGAACGGCACACCGCCGTGGTGAACGGTGCGGTAGGTGTAGTTGGGCATGGCCTTGACCAAATAGCGGTTAAAATTAAAATCCTCCTGCACGGCAATGAAGTCAATGCCCGTGGCGTTGAGCGTTTCGCCGATGACCTTTTCCTTGGTGGCAACATCCATCTTTTCGGTGCCGTTGAACATGGCGCCGAAATCCGGCAGACCGGCAACATTGTAGTTGAGCATGGAAAAGCTGCCGCTGTCCGCTTTTGCCGAGGCACTCAACGGCACCACGGAGCAAAGCAGAAGCGCCGCAAGCAGGATGGACAGAATTTTAACAGTGTTTTTCATGAAATTGAACCCCTCAAATAAATATTTTTCTAATCCGCAGGGATTATCATAAAAGATATCTCGCTTGCTGTCAATGAAAAAATTATGAAATGTTGAAAAAAATCGTCAAATTGCAAAAAACAGCCCCTGCTTTTGCAAAGGTTGAGAGCTTTCTTGTATAAACTTTTGTATAATTGTATAATAGGTTGACATCCGAACAACGGAATTGTATAATGGAAAAAAACGAAAGGGCGTATCAAATTATGAAACAAACCGCAAGAAGAACATTCGCACTTGTTTTGGCGTTGCTCATGGCGCTTTCGCTGTTGGGCGGCTGCGGCAAAACCGAACCGAAAACAGACAGTGAGCCGACAACGCAATCGGCGCAGTCGTTGCGCTTGGTGCGTGAGGATTGGGCGGAGGATGTAAAAGCCGCCGTCAACGATTTTCTGGATGCCAACGGCAAGGATAATGCAAATTATGTGGATACCTCTTATGCCGTGTTTGATTATGACAACACCTGTTCGATTTTCGATATGGAAGAAATGACGGCGATTTATCAGCTGGAAACGATGGCGTTTGAAATTAAGCCCGAGGAGCTTGCCGATGTTTTGCGCAGCGGCTTGAGCGATTTGGATGCCGACCGTACGGATTACGGTTACACAAAGGGCTCGTATAACGATTTGATTGCGGATATCGTCGAAGCGTATGAGGAGCTGTGGGAGGATTACGGTCCGTTCACTGCAGACGGCTTGAAGGACGATTCCGTTCAGAAAGACCCGGAGTGGCTGGAGTTTGCCGCAAAGATGCGCATATTCTATGACCTTGTGGGTGATGCGGAATCTTCTGCCGTGGCATATCCGTGGGTGCTTTATTGGTTTACGGGCATGACCGAACAGCAGGTTTACGATATTGCCACCCGTGCCTTCACCAAATACGGCAGTGTGGAAACGGCTGCTTGTTCTTGGGACAGCCCTGCCGACAAAGAATCAAAAGCGGGAGCGGTTCACTGTGAATATACTGCCGGCGTTGCCGTGAGCGAAAACATCAAAGAGCTGTGGAAGGCACTGGATGCAAACGGCATTGATGTTTGGGTGTGCTCCGCATCCTGCACGGGCGTTATCCGTGCCTCAATCGACTATTTCGGTTTGCACGATTACTGCACGGGTATGATTGCCATGACGAACAAGACCGATGCAAA
>DNXM01000008.1:0-8971 GCA_003505905.1 Oscillospiraceae bacterium | reverse complement strand
AACGGCATTTATGTCAGCGAGTACGATTATGAAAACGGCTGCGGCTGGTTGAGCGGCGAAAACGGCGCATGGACAAAGGATACCGCACCGACCAAGGCGCAGACGCAGGGCATCGGCAAGGTAACCGCTTTGAACAACACCTTGGTTCAGCGTTACGGTCACGGTCCGATTGCAGGTTTCATGGATTCGGTCGGCGATTTCAATTTCTGCACCGAATATGAAACGCTCAAGCTGGTTATCTGCTTCAACCGTGCCAACCGCAAGGTGACCGACGGCGGCGGATTGATTGCCGAGCTTGCCGTGTATCAGCGAGATACCCTCGGCTACGATTACGCAAAGGCCACCGCAAACGGCGACACGCTCTATGTTTTGCAGGGCAGAGATGAAAACGGCCTGCGTTCGTTCCGCAACAGCAACAAGACCGTGCGCCTGGGTGAAACCGAAGAAAAGCTGTTCGCCAATGAGGATAACGAAAAGCAGCTGCAATACATGATTGATAACCAAATGACCACCGAACAGGTTATTAACACCTTCAGCATGAAGACCGATGCGGACAGCAAGGACAATTTGCTCGGCGGCGTCAAATACGGCTTCTTCACCGAATACGGCGGTTACCACAACCACAAATAATCACGAAACAGAGGCGATACCATGGCACTGTGTGATTTGAAATTTTTCAGCGAAGCGCTCGGAATGCAGACCGAGGTTTATGTTGTGCTTCCGCAAAAAGATTTAGCGGGCGAAATCGGCAACCCGACCGCCGAAAAAAAGGAAGGCTTCAAAACGCTGTATCTGCTTCACGGGCTGAGCGATGACCATTCCATTTGGCTGCGCCGCACGGGCATTGAACGCTATGCGAGCGAATACGGCATTGCCGTGGTGATGCCCTGCGCCGCCAAAAGCTTTTATTGCGATATGAAATACGGCTTGAAGTATTATCAATTCATCACCGAAGAGCTGCCCAAGCGCATGAACGAATTTTTCGGGCTTTCGCTCAAACGGGAGGATAACTTTGTTGCAGGGCTTTCCATGGGCGGCTACGGTGCGCTGAAAATCGGGTTGAGGGCGTGCGAGCGCTTTTGTGCCGCCGCCGGGCTTTCCTCGGCGATTGATATGGAAAGCCGAGCCGGCACCGAGGTGTATAACGCCATCTTCGGCGAAAACGGTGCCGTGCCGGAGGAGGATAACCTGTTTCGGCTTGCCGAAAAATGCGCCGATAATCCCAACCGTCCCCGCTTGTTCTTGGGCTGCGGAACGGAAGACCGGCTCTACCCCGAAAACATCCGCTTCAAAGAAAAATTGCAGTCGCTCGGTTGGGATTTCACCTATCGGGAATCGCACGGCGTGCATTGCTGGGAGTTTTGGGATGAGTACATTCGGTATGTCCTGCAATGGATGTTCGGATAAATAAAAAAACACAGCGGAGCGAATCCAATCGGGTCGCTCCGCTGAATTATTTTTCCGATTTTGTCGGAATATATTGAATAATATCCTCAACCTCGCAGTGCAGAATATTACAAAAATCGTTAATTTTTTGCGTTGTGATTCCGTCGCCTTTTTTCATGCGGTTAATCGTGGCACTGCTGATGCCGTGTTTATAAATCAAAGTGTATGTGCTCTCTCCCCGTTCCTTCAGCGTTTTCCAAAAAGGCTCATAGCTAATCATTTGAATCACCAAACCGATGATAAAATATAATCATACTGTTGACAATGGTCATAATTGTGACTATAATAATTTCAACAGAATTCTGCTGAAAATTCGAATTCTGTTTTTGTTTCAATACTTTTTCCGGAGGTCATGTTATGCACAGTTTGGTCAAAAAGATGATTTCGGTTTTTTTGGCAATGGTTTTGCTGTTCGGCAGTGTTGCGGTCGGCGGTGAAGGTGTTGCGGAGTGGTTCGGTGCATTTGCACCCAAAGCACAGGCGGCAAGTGAATCGGACTTGACTTTTGAGCTGAATTATGACGATACATATTGCCTTGTGTGTTGCAACGAGGAAGCGAGTGGTGCAGTAGTTGTTCCGTCAGTGTATGACGGAAAGCCCGTGACAAGCATCGGGGAGTATGCGTTTTACAATTGCACCGGCTTGACCGATATTACCATCCCGAACAGCGTGACGAGCATCGGGGAGTGTGCGTTTGGTGGTTGCACCGGCTTGACGAGCATCACCATCTCGGATGGTGTGACGAGCATTGGGTTGTCGGCGTTTGAAGGGGTGTATTAGCTTAACGAGTATCACGATTCCGCGCAGTGTAACAAATATTGATTTTAACCGTTTCGGCGAGTGTTGGGCTTTAACAAGCCTTGTGGTCGATCCCGAAAACACCGTGTATGACAGTCGCAATAATTGCAATGCCATTATCGAAACAGAAAGCAACACATTGTTATTTGGATGTAACAGCACGATAATCCCGGATAGCATAACAAGCATCGCAGACAGTGCCTTTATTTGCTGCGAGGGTTTGACAAGCGTTACAATTCCGAATGGAGTGGTGAGCATCGAGGATGGTGCGTTTCAAGGTTGCAAGAGATTGACAAGCATCACCATCCCAAGCAGCGTGACGAGCATCGGAAGTTATGCGTTTTACAGTTGCACCGGCTTGAAGACAGCCGGACCCATTGGCGGCGGATATAATATTGAATTTGGCTGGGACTTGACCATTCCGGGTTCTGCGTTTCAAGGTTGCACCGGCTTGACGAGCATCACGATTCCGAGCAGCGTGATGAGCATCGGAGGCTATGCGTTTTCCGGTTGCACCGGCTTAAAAGATGTGTATTACCTTGGTACGCAGGGACAATGGGAAAAAGTAACGATTGGCTCAAGTAATACATCTTTAACAAATGCAACCGTTCATTTTACAGAAGTGTCGCCTTTGACTTTTGAACTGAGCGATGACGGTGAAAGCTATTCTGTGTCGGCTTGCGACGAGTCCGCAAGCGGTGCGTTGATTATTCCGTCCACATATTGCGGTAAACCCGTGACGAGCATCGGAGAAAGTGCGTTTTACGGTTGCACCGGCTTGACGAGCATCACCATTCCGGACAGCGTGACAAATATAGGAAGTAATGCGTTTTACAACACATTATACTACAATACCGGTTCAAATTGGGATAATAATGTGCTTTATATCGGCAACCATCTTATTGAAGCAAAAACATCCGTAAGCGGCAGTTATACAATCAAGAGTGATACAATAACCATTGCAGGTAATGCGTTTTACAATCGCGCCGGCTTGACGAGCATTATTATTCCGAACAGCGTGAAGAGCATTGGAGATAGTGCGTTTTGGGGTTGCACCGGCTTGACCGGTATATCCATTCCAAGCAGCGTGACGAGCATCGGGTCTGTTGCGTTTTCCTATTGTTATAATCTTGAAGAAATATACATAGGAGCCGGGCTGAAAGAAACCGGCTGGGGTGCTTTTTTTCTTTTCCCTGACGGAATTGATGATATATCCGCAAAGCTTCAACGGTTCACGGTTTCTTCCGATAATCCGTATTTTTCGAGCGACGAATCCGGCGTGTTGTTTAACAAGAATAAAACGGAATTGCTGCAATTCCCGTTTGGCAAAAGCGGTGAATATTCTGTTCCGAACACCGTAAAAAGTATTGGGTATGTTGCGTTTACTTGTTGCACCGGCTTGACGAGCATCACCATCCCGAACAGCGTGACGAGCATCGGGGATTGGGCGTTTAGCGATTGCACCGGCTTGAAGGATGTGTATTACACCGGCACACAAGAGCGGTGGAATGCTGTGTCAATCAGCAGTGGCAACGATTGTTTAACCTCTGCAACCGTTCATTTTTCGGATGAATCGTCATTGACTTTTGAGCTGAACAATGACGGTGAGAGCTATTCCGTGTCGGATTGCGACGAGTCAGCAAGCGGTGCGTTGATTATTCCGTCAACATATTGCGGCAAACCCGTGACGAGCATCGGGTATGGTGCGTTTGGCGGTTGCACAGGCTTGACGAGCATCACCATCCCGAGCAGCGTGACGAGCATCGGGGAGTGTGCGTTTGGCGGTTGCACCGGCTTGACGAGTGTCACCATTCCGAACAGTGTGACAAATATAGAAAGTGCTGCGTTTTACGGTTGTTCCTCGCTTTCGTTGATTAAGGGTTATGCAGGCTCTGCCGGAATCAAATACGCCGTGGAGAACGGCATTCCCTACGAGATTCTTGATAAAATTACCGCTTCTGTAAATTCGTCGATGCAATTCGATTATGAAAAGGGCTTGACTTATGGCTTTGCTTTAGGGCAGAATGATATGTCGGCTCTGATTGCTCCGAATGGTTGCTGCCTTGAAACCTGTTTTGACCGTGTCGCAACGGGTTCAAAAATTCGGATTTTGGATGCGAATAACAACCTTGTCAATGAGTATGAAGCGGTCGTGTTCGGCGACATCAACGGCGACAGCTGGTATGACGGCACGGATGCGTATTTTGTCTATCTCGTTGCCAACGGCTTGATAAGTGCCGACGCATTGACCGAGGCACAGCGCACCGCCTGCGACGCCAACCACGACGGTGTCATCAACGCAGACGATGCAAAGCTGATTGAAAAAGCCGGCGTTTTGCTTAATCAAATCAACCAAAACGCAACGCCGGAGGAGCTTTCGACCAACAGTGCCTACATCGAGTATTGCGGCTTGATTGACCAAACCGTTGAGCTGAACGAAATCACGCCCGAGGCTCAACCCGATTCCGACTCAACTGCAGCCGCAACCCCCGAACCGCAGCCGACCGCACAATCCATTCTCGGTTGGTTCCGAATGGTCTTTACCATCGTGCTGAATTGGCTCACACGCATTTTCTGATTGAATAAAACAAAGCTCCCGAACATTCGGCAAATCACCGTTTGTTCGGGAACTTTTTGTAAGGGATTTGATGTAATTCAAAACCGCCTGCGCAGGGCAAGGGCTTGCTCTTGCCGTGGTAAAGATTACCGCGATTTTATTTGGTGTTGATTTTGGGACAATGTGGGCATCGTCCCCTACGGGATAAAATTTTTGCCCGTGCATATTTCGCTGCGATGTGGGCGGATTTTATGATTTTCTTCGCTTTCGCTCTTGACTTTTTCACTTTTTCTTTGTATAATGTGGAAAAATTGAATGTCCTTATTTCGAGTGGCGGAGGGAACAGGCCCGATGAAGCCCGACAACCTGCCTTACGGCAAGGTGTCAAATCCTGCGGTGTGAACCGAAAGATAAGGATGCATTTCGATGCGTCCGTTTTGCGGGCGTTCTTTTTTTGTCGAAAAATGTGAAAGTGTGTGAAAAGAGAAAGGATAACCACCATGAGAAGAAATCTGTTTACTTCCGAATCGGTGACCGAGGGTCATCCCGATAAAATTTGCGATAATATTTCCGATGCGATTTTGGACGCTATCCTGGCAAAAGACCCCAACGGCCGTGTTGCCTGCGAAACGACCTGCACAACGGGTCAAATTTTGGTCATGGGCGAAATTTCCACAACCGCCGAGCTTGACATTCCCGCCATTGCCCGCCAAACCGTTTGCGAAATCGGCTATGACGATGCCGCCAAGGGCTTTGACGGCAACACCTGCGCCGTTTTGGTCGCCATGGATAAGCAGTCCCCCGACATTGCCATGGGTGTTGACCGTGAGGGTGCAGGCGACCAGGGCATGATGTTCGGCTTTGCCTGCAACGAAACGCCTGAGTTGATGCCGCTGCCCATTTCGCTGGCGCACGCACTTGCCAAAAAGCTCACCGAGGTGCGCAAGAACGGCACACTGCCCTATCTGCGCCCCGACGGCAAAACGCAGGTCACCGTGGAATACGAAGACGATAAGCCCGTGCGCATTGATGCCGTTGTCGTGTCCTCCCAGCACAGCGCCGATGTCGAGCAGGCTCAAATTAAGGCCGATATCGAAAAGTATGTTATCAAGCCGATTATCCCGGCGGAATATTTGGATGAAAACACAAAAGTGTTTGTCAACCCCACAGGCCGTTTCGTTACAGGCGGTCCGCAGGGTGACAGCGGTTTGACCGGCAGAAAAATCATCGTCGACACCTACGGCGGATATTCCCGCCACGGCGGCGGTGCGTTTTCGGGCAAAGACCCGACCAAGGTCGACCGTTCGGCGGCATATGCCGCACGCTATGTGGCAAAGAACATCGTTGCCGCCGGCTTTGCCGATAAGTGCGAGGTTCAGCTGGCTTACGCCATCGGCGTTGCCGAGCCGGTTTCCGTGCGTGTTGATACCTTCGGCACGGGCAAGGTCGCCGAAGACAAGCTGGAAGAGGCTGTGAAAAAGGTCTTTGACCTCACGCCGTCCGGCATCATCCGCACCCTCGATTTGCGCAAGCCCGTCTATCGTCAGGTTGCCGCTTACGGCCATGTCGGCAGAGAGGATTTGGGCTTGACTTGGGAAAAGACGGATAAGGTTGACGCTTTGAAAGCAATTGTGTTATAATAACCATTAACACAAGCATCAGAACAGGAGCAAATTCCATGATTGATATGCACTGTCATATTCTCCACGGAATGGATGACGGCTCAAGCAGTTTACGGGAATCGGTTGAGCTGTGCCGCATGGCGGTTGCCAATTCCATTCGTACTGCGGTTTTAACGCCCCATCTGCCGAACCCTGCGCAGATGGAGGACTTTTTGCGCCACCGTGACAAGCGGATGGACGAATTGAAGCGGGCACTTGACCACGAAAAAATCGAGCTGGAGCTGTTGCCCGGCGCCGAGATTTTTGTGGATGATGATGTGTTTTTTGCGCCGAGCTTCGGCGATGCCACGCTCAACGGCAGTCGGTATATCCTCATTGAATTCACCTTCCGCGGCTTGAACACCATGCGCTTGGTGAAATATGTCAACGAATTTTTTGCCCGCGGTCTGGTGCCGATTATTGCGCACCCCGAGCGGTATTTTTACACACAGGAAAATTACGATACAATCAACCATTTGGCGGATTTGGGCGTGCTGTTCCAGCTCAACGGCACAAGCTTGGTCGGCAACAACGGCTTGGAGGCGAAGGAGCTTGGTTTTGCCATGGCTCGCAACGGCTTGGCGTCGTTCATCGGTTCGGATGCTCATTCCGTGCATCACCGGCCGAACGATTTGCTGGCGATGCTCAACCATTTTCCGAGGGCAATTCCGTTCGATGTATACGACCGAATGCTGAATGCGAACCCGAGAAAAATCATAAACGATGAGGACTTTGACCGAGGTTCGTTTGAGCCGATTCGCAGAAAACGGTTTCTTTAAATGATGTTTCGGCAACTTTTTTGTCGGATGTGTTTACTTTTGCTTCGTTTTATTGTACAATGAACGGCAGGATATAATGATATTGATATTCCGAAGATAAATATGGATTGGAAAGGATGACCACGATGCAGGAAGACCAGAGGAACTCCGTAAATGCACTGCTCGGAAACGGTTTGTTCGGTAACGGCGGCTCGGGAGGAGGACTTGACCTGTTCAAGCTGCTCCGTGCTCTGCTTCGCCGTGCATGGGCGATTGTAATGGTCGGCGTTGTTTTCGCTGCGGCAGGCTACTTCTTCGCCAAGGCGAGTTATGTGCCGATTTACACTGTCAGTGCCACCATTGAATTTACCAGCACCAAATACATCAAGGTTGCAGATGCAACCGGCAAAGAGGAATTGGTGACCGTTGTCGTTCCGTATGAGAACAACGATATCAATCGTTACAGCACATTAATGAAAAGCGATGCCATGATTTATGCATTGGCGGATAAGCTCAACAACGACTACAATGTTGTTGAACTGCGCAACGCCGTTGTGTTGGGCGAAACAGGCGTTTCGGGCATCTTTTCTTTAACCGTGACCAACATTTATCCGGAATTTTGCAGCAGAACGATGGATGCCGTGCTGGATGTGTTCCCCGACTACATGAGAACGAGCGCCAGCACCATCAATGTGCGCCTGATTAACTATCCGAGCTCACCGGCTATCAGCAACAGCGACAATTCCGTTAAAATCGCATTCCTTGCTTTCATGGCAGGTGCATTGCTCATTGCCTTGATTGTCGTTCTTGTCGAAATCTTCAGCGACACCATTAAAGATATCGACGACATCCGCAACAAGACCAATGTTCCGATTATCGGCTCCATTCCCTATGTCGGCAAGAGCACGGGCTTGATTAACAAAAAGCCGCTGTTCACCGGCGGATTGCTGATTACCGACGAGGACAAGGTCAGCTTTGCGTTCATCGAATGCGTCAAGGCGATTCGTACCAAGCTTGAAAACCTTTCCGCCAACAAGGGCTTCAAAACCTTTATGGTTACATCCACCTACGAGAACGAAGGTAAGACAACGGTTGCCATCAACATCGCAACCTCTCTTGCGCAAAAGGGCAAGTCCGTTTTGCTGATTGACGCCGACTTGCGTAAGCCTGCCGTTCTCCGCACCATCGGTGTCAAGTATGACGATAAGTCCGGCTTGATTCCGATTATTAAGGGCGAATCCACTTATCAGGAATCCATCAAGTATGTTAAGAGCCTTGGCTTGTTTATCTTGCCCAGTGGTGGCATCACCCAAAAATCCTCGGAGGTTTTGGATGCCGACAAGGTTCGCCATGTCATTGAGCAGGCTCGCAAGGAGTTTGACTTTATCATCATTGATACGCCGCCTTCCCGTGTTGTGTCGGACAGCATGGTTATGTCTTCTCTTGCGGACTCTCTTGTGTTCGTTATTCGTAAAGACCATGCCAAGATTGCCGATATCAACGAAACCCTTGAGGAAATCGCAGGTACGAATATTGACATTGCCGGTGCGGTCTTCACCATGAATGATGAAGAATCCAGAGGACGCATCCTCAACAAGGGCGGCAGCGGCTCCCGTTACTACAAGCGTTATTACCGCTACGGCGGCAAGTACGGCTACGGTGACGGTAAGTACGGCTACGGCTCCGGCGGCTCCGGCTACGGCTCCGGCTCCGGCGGTTACGGCTACGGCTACGGCTCCGGCGGCTACGGC
>DNXM01000213.1:5376-6112 GCA_003505905.1 Oscillospiraceae bacterium | reverse complement strand
CATCCAAAAACAGCACGCCGTTGTGCGCTAAAGATAAGTCGCCCGGGCGAGGCACGCCGCTTCCGCCGCCTGCCAAACCTGCCACAGAGCTTGTGTGGTGCGGCGAACGAAACGGACGAGCCGTTATCAAAGAAACATCTTTTTCCAAAATGCCTGCCACGGAATAAAGCTTGGTCGTTTCAAGCGACTCCTCAAAGCTCATTTCGGGCAAGATGGACGGAATGCGCTTGGCGAGCATACTTTTGCCCGAGCCGGGCGGCCCAATCATCAGCACATTGTGTCCGCCTGCCGCCGCAACCTCCAAGGCATATTTCGCCTCTAACTGACCCTTTACATCGCTGAAATCGGGTGCATCGGGCGCAAGGCGAATTTGTTCAAAATCTTCGCTGTTTGCAGGGGCAATCGGCTTTGCGCCACGCAGATGGCAGAGCAAATCCGTAACCGTTTGAACCGGATAAACGGATATGCCACGCACCACACAGCCCTCGGCAACATTGTCGGCAGGAACAAAAATGTGCTTGATTCCCTCCTGCCTTGCCTGCATAACCATGGGCAGAACACCCATGACACGGCGCACCTCACCGTTGAGTGAAAGCTCGCCGAGAAAAGCCATATCGGCAAAATTGCCCTTGAGCTGACCGCTCGCTTGGAGCAGAGCCACAAAAATCGGCAAATCGTAAACGGGACCTTCCTTCTTTTTGTCGGCAGGTGCTAAATTGACGGTAATATGACCGAG
>DNXM01000213.1:0-5333 GCA_003505905.1 Oscillospiraceae bacterium | reverse complement strand
GCACCCGTTCACGGGATTCGCTCACCGCCGCATCGGGCAAGCCGACCATGTCGAATTTCGGCATTCCTCTGGAAAGGTCCGCTTCAATTTTCATCGGATAGGCCACCATACCGAACAAACCGACACTGTTCACCTGTGCAAACACGGCGCTCCCCCCTTTTCGTTCAAAAAATCTTATTGATTCTTCTGCTTGGAATACTTTTTCATATAGACAAAACGCATCAAAAGTGCATCGAAAAAGCCGATATAGTTGGCAACGCCGAAGCTGCAGGATGCCAAGAAGGTTTGGCAGTTCTTTTCCACCACCATGCGAATGGCATTGGCATCGTACATATCGGGTCCGCAGCAAAGCACGCCGCCACCCTTGACAAACACGGCGCTTCTGCCCTTGAGCGCCTTAACGGCGTTCTCTTTTTTCGCCTTTTTCACGCTGACGCCCGCAATCTGTGCGTAATCGTCCAGCATGGGCTTGAGCTTGCCGCGGCACTTATCCTGCGCCGCCAAAATCTCGGGGGTAGCCGCATGAACAATGGCATTGATTTCGGGTCTTGCCAAATAAATATCACGGTGCATCGCCGCCGCACCAAAATCATCCCGATTCAGCTCCTTGCTCAACGGCGTTTCAAAGCTTGAACCGTCATCGCCCGAAAGCACCATATTTTCGCCGTTGCGAATGGAGCTGTAGCAAATCGGCTTTTCGATTTGTTTGACACCGTTATGCTTTTTGGCAAGGAAAACATGGCAGGCATCCTCCAGCGTCTGCGCCACAAAGAACGCCTCGTTGCTGTCCGCACCCATGCAAACCGCACCGTGGTGCGCCATGATAACCGCCTTGCTGTCGGGGTTTTGCTCAATGGCGGTGTAGACACCCATTTTCAGCTTTTTCGTGCCGGGCAAGCCATATGCCGCTAACGGCACCTTATTGCCCAAAACCGAGGCGTGCATGGCACTGTCAACCGTCATATCCCGACCCAAAGCACTGACTGCGGACGCATTGACCTGGTGCGTGTGAATGACAAAGTTTACATCGGGGCGCAAACGGTAAGCCGAGGCGTGAACGCCCTTTTCGCTTGACGGCTTCACATCGCCGTCGTAGCTCAAATCCTCAATGCGCACCAAAACGATTTCGTCCGGGGTCAGGCTTTCATAAGAGCGACCGCTCGGCGTAATTACAAATTCTTTTTCGTTAATGCGGCAACTGACATTGCCCCATGTGCGGGCAATCAAGCCGGTTTCCACCAGCTTTTTTCCTGCTTCGATTACGGCTGACTTTGCCTGCATCAAATCCATTTCCATCTTGTCTTCATCCTTTCAACATCGTTTTATTTGAGTAATTCGTTTTCAATTTGAGGCTCATCCAAGCTGTTCATTTCGTTAAAATAGTAATCGTAAACCCTTGCGGCAATCGGCGCAAGGGATGAACCGCTGCCTGCACCCTCTGCGGCAATGCAAATGGCAATTTGCGGATTGTCCGCAGGAGCATACGTAATCAGGAAGCCGTTGTTCGTGGTCACGGTGTAGCCGTTGATTTTTCGGTCAACCTGCGAGGTACCCGTTTTTGCCGCCGCTTTAACGGGCAGCTTTTTGAACGCATTCGAACAGTAACCGACCGAACCGACCAAAGCCATGCCTTCCCGCACGGTTTTCAGCGTGCTTTCCTTGATGCCCGTGCGCAAAACAACCTGCGAGCTGTTGTCCAACACGGTTTCGCTGTAATCGTAGGACTTAATGTTTTTCACAAAGTGCGGACGGTAGCGTGTGCCGCCGTTGGCAATGGTTGAACAGTAATTGACCAACTGAACGGGCGTAAACATATTACCGCCGTTACCGATGGCGTTTTGCAGGGTGAAGCCCGGCTGCCACTCCTGCTTAATCGAGGCACGGTATTCGGGGCTGTCCAAAATGCCATTTGCTTCGGGCAATTCCACGCCCGTTTTCGAACCTAACCCCATAATACCCGCATATTCATTGATGGTTTCAATGTTCATCCGCTCGGCAACATTGTAAAAGAAAATGTTGCACGATTCGTTGATGGCGGACACCACATTCATTGTCAATTTCTTATGCGGCTGCAAGCATTGGAATTGGTGCTTCAAGTAAGTGTGGCTTCTTGTGCAGCGGAAATAGGTATCCCGTGTGATAACGCCCTCCTCCAATGCCGCAATGGCGGTGCAGGGCTTCATTGTGGAGCCGGGAGAGTAGGTGCTTTTCAGCGCACGGTTCCAAAGCGGAGCACGGGAATCTTTGCTTAAAGCGGCATAATCCTCCGCAAAGGTGGTAATATCGTAACCCGGGTAAGACGAGCTGGCGAGAATCTCGCCGTTGTTGACATCTTCAATGATAATCGCACCTGCCGGGTTGACCACGCTGTTTTCCCGCAGCGCCTCCAAGCCTTCCGCCAAGGCGTTCTTTGCAACCTCCTGCAAATTCTTTTCAATCGTCAGCACAACCGTGTTGCCCTGCGTCGGCTCAACGGTGTAGTTCGTGGTGACATTGCCCTTGGAGTCGGTGACAATGCTCTTTTCGCCCACGGTGCCGCGCAAATACTCTTCCATTGCGCTTTCGATTCCGTCCTTGCCGATAATCGAATTCATGCGGTAGCCTGTTTTTTCTTCTTTTGATTTTTCATATTCCTCTGCGCTGATGACGCCGACACGCCCGAGCACATGAGGCAGCAAATCACCGTCGGTGTACTCACGATACGAAACGATTTCGACATCGACCCCTCGGTAGAAGTTGGAATTTTCTTTGATTTTCGACACCATGTCGTTGGGCACATCATCGGCAAAGGTGTAGGTGTTCGCCACACCGAATTCGACCATGTGCATTCCGTAGAAAACGGACGCCATTTTGCGGGCAATCGCCAAGGGGAACTTTTCCAGCCCGTAATTCTCAAGAAAGGCATCCATGCAGTTCTGCGCCGTAGCGTAGCCGTTCAGCTCCAAAACATCGGTGCGCAGATAGTCAATATCCTTTTCACGGTCGGCAACGAACGAAAAGCTTGTTCCGTCCTTGTTCAGCACAATCGGCAAATTGTCGTTCCATTCCACGCCCTGCTGCTCAAACAGGCAGATGAGCGAATAGATGATTTTGTTGCGCTCCGTCTGTTCATCGCTTGACGGAAAAAAAGCCGAATCGAACACAATGGAATTACCCTGACGGTTGGTCACCAAGGGACTGCCGTTGCGGTCAAGGATTTCGCCTCTTGCGCCCTCAACCTCCACATTTTTAACTTTGATTTGTTCGCCGGCTTTCACATATTCTTCGCCGTCGATAACCTGAATCTTAAAAAAGGTAAAACAAAAGACCGTCAGAACAGCAAAAACCAAGCCCAGGCAAACTCTTCCCCTGCGGCGAAAAACATCTTTGCTTTCCATAACGGTCCCTCCTTTCCGACTTCGGACGCTTGTCAGATTTCTTCGTTCTCCATCAGACGGAACTGCTTGTTCACGGCACGCACCAAATAGTAAATCAACGGCATCGTCAGCAGATTCAGCAGAGCGCTCGGCAAATAAAAGCCGAACAGCTCCCGCAAGGAGCCGCCCGAAAAGCCGCAGTGAAGCACATAGCCGAACAAGGCATAAAGTAACTCCCACACGGCAGCCAAAAGCGACGCCGTAATGAGATTATTCATCATCAAGTAGGTCATCAGCAAACCGCAGACAAAACCCATCAGCGCAAAAAACAACGCATGAGCTCCGTCCGCTCGCCCTATGTTCAAATCGCACAAAACGCCTGCCAGCAAGCCGAAATTCAACCCGTAGGTTTCCCGCTCGAACCTACTCACGGCAACCGTCAACGGCAACAGCGGCAAAAAGCGCAAGCCGACAATTTCGGGCAGCAGCCCGATGTTCTGCACCAAGGCGACTGCCGAAAAGATGCCGAAAAAGGTCAAGCGACGCAGAATTTTCGGCTTATTTTCTCGCAAAGACTGCGGAATCATGCTCAGCCTCCTATTTTTGTCGAAACTCCCATTCCACGGAATGAGGTAATGACAAACACATCCCGCAGTTCGGAAAAATCCACCTGCGTGCTGATGACGGCGTAGGACGAAATGTTTGTGGTGTCGTTTTTCACTTCATCCACAACGCCGATAATCAAATCCGCCGGGTAGATACCGCCCGTGCCCGAGGTGCAGACAATTCCGCCCGGAGCCACCGAGGTGGTTCGCACCAAGCCGGACAGGCGGCACTTGCCCTGCGCCGCCAATTCCGCCGTGGTGGTGGAATAGCCTGTTTCACGGGTGCGCACCTCGTATGCGCCGGCGTTGACCGACGGATTGAGCACCGTGTTGACCACGCAATAAGTCGGCGCCGCCTTGACGACAACGCCGATGAGGTACTTGCCGTAGATAACGGGGTTGTTCACCGCCACACCGTCAAGCGTGCCCTTATTGAGCGTAAAGGTGCTGTAAACATCCGCCGCATCGTGGCCGATGACGGACGCACTTTCAAATTGATAATCCTCGTGCTGTTTTTTTAGCTCCAGGAATTCTTCGTACAAAGCCAACTGCTGTTTGCTCTTTTCGTAATCCACAAGCTGCTGCTGATATTCGGCAAGCTCTTTTTCCAGCTTTTTCACCTGCTCGGCATAGGTTTGCGCCGAGCGAAAGTGAATGTTGAAATCCTTCACACTTTCGGCAATGTGAGAGGAAAGCGACTGAAGCGGCATAAAAAGCGTGCCGAAAACGGTAGAAGCCGGGGAAGACGCCGTGTTGGTTTCCGCCGCAAAAATAACGGCCGACAGCAACACGCCGAACACGCCCAAGAAGCCCTTAAAGCGATTGCTTTTGAAAAAGCTGCGCATGGCGGCTTACCTCTTCTTCTTTTCTCCGCTGAGTGTGCCGAGGGCGTCATGCTCCAAGCAGATACCCGTACCGTCAACCACGCAGTCCAACGGCTTTTCGGCAATGTGAACGGGCATTTTTGTTTCCATGGAAATGAGCTTATCCAAACCACGCAGTAACGCACCGCCGCCGGTGAGCGTGATGCCGTGGTCGATGATATCCGCCGCCAATTCGGGCGGTGTTTTTTCCAGCGTGGAACGAATGGCATCAATAATCTGATTGACCGGGTCGGAAAGCGCCTCACGGATTTCCTCGGAGGTCACTTCCACATTCTTGGGCAGACCGTCCATCAGGTTACGACCCTTGACATTCATGGCACCCTCGCCCTCATAGGGGTAAGCGGAACCGATGCGGATTTTGATATCCTCCGCACTGCGCTCACCGACAAGCAGATTGTACTTCTTTTTAATGTAGGCAATAATGGCATCGTCAAAATCATCGCCTGCCACCCTTGCCGAACGGGAGGTAACAATATCGCCCAAAGCAA
>DNXM01000210.1:3176-6470 GCA_003505905.1 Oscillospiraceae bacterium | reverse complement strand
ATCAGTTCAACAAGGTTGAGTTGGTCAAGTTTGTCGACCCCGAAACCTCTTATGATGAATTGGAAAAGCTGACCAATGACGCCGAGCGTGTGCTTCAGCTTCTCGGCTTGCCGCACCGTGTGGTTTGTCTGAGCAGCGGTGATATCGGCTTTTCTTCCGCAAAAACCTATGATATCGAGGTGTGGATGCCCTCTTACGGCCGTTATGTGGAAATTTCCTCCTGCTCCAACTTTGAGGATTTCCAGGCTCGCCGTGCTTCCATCCGCTTCAAAAAGACCCCGAAGGATAAGGCACAGCTTGTTCACACCCTCAACGGCTCGGGCGTTGCCATCGGCAGAACGGTTGCCGCCATTTTGGAAAATTACCAGAATGCAGACGGAACAGTCACCGTTCCCGAAGCGCTTGTTCCCTATATGGGTACCGATAAGATTGGATAATCGAATAAAAACAAAGGACGAATCCTCATTTTACGAGGATTCGTCCTTTTTCTATTTTGTATGGTTCGGTTTACTTTTTCAAAATGGCAAAGGAATCAATCGGGGTTTGTGCGCCGCTGTTCATGTCAACACCGTAAGCGTTGAAGAACAGCTGATTGCCCTTGACGGTGATGGCGCCGTAAACGGGATAGTCCGCATCGACAATGGCTTCGGCACGGGGGAAGAGCTTGTCTGTGGCAGATACACTCTTGGTTTTATATGCCTTTACGCCCGAGCAGGCATCAATCACATAAACGGTTCCGTTTGGGTTGACCATGGTGTTCGGATAGGAAAGTCCGCCGTAATTGGTGGTGAGCGTTTCATAGCGTGCGACACGGTTTTTGTTGAGTGCGGCTGTGCGCAGGTAAACATGGTCGTGACCCTGAAGCACAACATCAATGCCGAGCTGCGGCATGAGCGTGGCAAGCTGCTTGCGAATGGCGATAACATCATCGTCATCATAGTGTGAGCCGTTGGAATAAACCGCTTTGTGGAGCATGACGATATTCCACTGCTTGTCGCTTTGGGAGGCATCTTTTTTCAGCCATTCGATTTGGTCGTCGCTCAAGCCGTTGTTTTCGTTGAGGTTGTTGCTGTTGAGCACGATGAAGTGCGCATTGTTGTAATCAAAAGAATAGTAAACACCTTCTTCGGTGTCCTGGGTCGGATAGTCGGCAAAAACAAAGTTATCGACAAGTGCGTTTGTTCCCTTGGCTTCATGGTTGCCTGCTGCGGACATCATAACGGTGCTCATCAAACGGGGAGCATTGGCGTTGAACATCCACTTCCATTGATTGAAGTTGTCGCCGTGGTCAACATGGTCGCCCGAGTTCAACAGGAACGCCGCATTCGGGTATTTCGTGAAGGCACTGTCCAGCACCTTTGCCCAGTTTTGATATTGCTTTTCCAATCCGCATTGGCAGTCGCTGACATGGAGGAAGGTAAATTCATCCGAATTGTCGGCGGTGGTGATGGTGGCGGTGTCGCTCCAAAAGCCCGTTTTTGCGTCACCGATGCGGTAGCGGTAGGTTTCGCCCGGCTTCAAGCCGTTGATTGTGAGCGTGTGGCGGTTCACTTCAAAGGTATACGGCAAAAAGCCGATAACGCCCAAGTCAATGCCGGGGAATTGGCGGTTGACGGTTTCAACCTTTTTGCTGACCGTTACGCCGTTGGGCATTGAGCCGGTGAAGCCGTTTTGCTTGTAATTGGCTTCGGTTGTGATTTGAATGTCCGTTCCCTCAATGGAATGCTTAGTGAACCAGCTGATAATGCGGCTCGTGGAAGCATCCTTGCCGAAGGTGACGGAAACATTGGACGGCAAACGCAGATTATCAGCGCTTTTTTCCACCGTGTAATCGTTTGCGGTGCGTGCATCGAGCGTGACATTCATATCCATGAGCTTGCCCGGTGTGTTATCCTCGCAAAGAGAAGACAGAATGGATTGCAGTTCTCCGTCCACCATTTGCATTTGACTTTCGGTGAGGTATTCATCCATGTAATGATACAAAATATCGTTGACGGTTTTGTATTCGATGATGCCCAGCGAATGAAGCACACGGAAGCCGACATTGATGACATTCATGTAGGACATTTTACCCAAGAGCATGATGCGCAGGAAGGTGTCAACACCCCGAACCAAAAGCGAACCGAAGGTGCCGATGGGGAAAGCGGAGGACAGGTTGAGGGTGAGCGTGCTGAGCAGTTCGTTTTCCACGATACCGCACAGCAGCTTGTCAATCAGGGCATCAAGCAGCTTTGCGGAAATTTCCCCTGTTTCCAATTGCTTGTAACAGTCTTGAATGAACACATCGTCCGCCGGGTCGTATGCCGCACCGTAGAAATAAAGCAAAGCACTCGATGCTGCATCCTCAAGTGTACCGCCTTTGTTCGGATTGCCGAAGCCGTATTCGTCCATGAACTTGGTGCAGGGAACATCGCTGATTTGAATGTTTAGGATGGAATCCAACAGCTCCTCTGCCATGTCGTAGACCTTTTGCGGATTGGCAAGATACGCTTGGTCAATTTGACCGCACAGCTCCTTGATAAAGCTCATGATGTTCTTGGTGCCGAACACATTCAGTGAGCCGATTTTGATTCCGCCCTTGAGCAGGTCATTGAAAATGCCCTCTAAATCCATTTGAGTGGTTAAGAAGTTGTACAATCCGCCTGCCGCTTCAATGGCAGGCAAATAGACCTCGGCATAGTGGTCGATAAAGCCGAACGCAAGCGACTTGGCGCCGTTGCCCGTGAAGTTAATGCCGAAGGTGGTGTAGCGAATGGGCTGCGGATAGGTTTTTCCGTTGCAGGTGACGGGCAGAACATCGTCAACCGAATAGGTCTTATCGGTTGCCGTGATATGACCCTCTCGGCTGTTGTCCAAGGTCATGACACGGTAATAGTTCGGGAAGTTGATGAGGGAGGAGGTTGCCACATCGTAAATAATGCTGCCGTTGTCGGTGACATAAGAGGCAATATCGTGGCAGTGGATGTGACCGGTAAAGACATATTTCATGCCGGCATCCGCCAAACGGTCACGCACATTTTCGCAGTCAACCACACAGAAATCTTTGAAGGTGTTGATTTCACGGGTAAAATGCGGAACAAAATTCCAATGCGTCATGCCGATAACGGTGTAGCCGTCCTGCGTGGCTTTTTCGGTTTGCTCAACTGCCCAATCCATTACCGAGTTGGAAAACTTGCCTGCCGTTTCGTGGCTGTATTCCTGCTTGACGGTGTTGTCGGGCGAATATTTGCCGCCGTCCATTGCCAGCAAACGGTAACCGTTCGGAAGCTCTGCCAAATAAGACAAAGCACCGGC